>CANHJJ010000263.1 GCA_947460565.1 Bacteroidota bacterium | reverse complement strand
GTAGCTGTGATGATAAAGGCCAAATGTATATGCACGTGAAAGCCTTCGAAATTATGATGCGCACCAATACTTTGCCTTGCAATATCAAATTTATGATTGAAGGTGAAGAAGAAGTAGGCAGTTCTAATTTAGGTACATTCTGTATAAATAACAAAGAAAGATTGAAAGCAGATGTTGTATTAATTTCTGATACTTCAATGATTGCGAATGATGTTCCTTCGATAGATTGTGGCCTGCGAGGATTAAGCTATTTAGAAGTTGAAGTTACAGGTCCTAACCGTGATTTGCACAGTGGGGTTTATGGCGGTGCCGTTGCCAATCCAATCAACATACTCGCAAAAATGATTGCCAGCATGCATGATGAAAACAACCATATTACCATACCCGGTTTTTATGATGAAGTGCAAAAGCTAACTGATGCTGAAAGAACAGAACTTAACAAAGCTCCTTTTGATTTGGAATCATACAAAAAAGACCTTCAAGTAGGTGATGTTTGGGGTGAAAAAGGATATACAGTGCTTGAACAAACAGGTATCAGACCAACCCTTGATTGTAATGGTATTTGGGGTGGATACACGGGTGAAGGTTCTAAAACCGTATTGCCTTCAAAAGCCTATGCAAAAATTAGCATGAGATTGGTTCCAAACCAAACCACTGATAAAATTACAGAACTATTTACCAAACACTTTGAAAACATTGCTCCTAAAAGTGTAAAAGTAGCAATGCATCCTCATCATGGTGGCGAACCTGTGGTTACCCCAATTGACTCAGTGGCATACAAGGCTGCCGAAAGAGCCATGGAAACTACTTTTGGTAAAAAACCTATTCCTACTCGTGGTGGTGGAAGTATTCCTATTGTTGCATTATTTGAAAAAGAATTAGGTTTAAAATCAGTATTAATGGGCTTCGGTTTAGACAGCGATGCATTGCATTCTCCAAATGAACATTATGGCGTTTTCAATTACTTCAAAGGCATTGAAACCATTCCTTATTTCCATAAGTACTATGCTGAGATGAGCAAATAATCAAATAAAGAAAATTTAAAAGCCGCCATGTGCGGCTTTTTTATATTCAAATATAAAATATACAAAAGGCTGACAGCTTTAATCGATTAAAAGTAATAAGCCAAACCAGCTGTGACACGTAGACTAAACAACTAAGATATTCATTTTTTTTGTCCTTTTTATGGTGTAAGAATTTGACTAGCCATATTATATATTTTCTTTATATTTGAATTTCAAATCATTAAGCTAAACTTATGAAAACAATTACTACCTCTAAATTAAAAAAGTTGAGTTTGAATATTGGATGGCTAAACTCATTGGCTATTTTGTTTTTCTCTAGCTTTTCTTTCGCTCAAAATTTATGTGAAGCCAATTTTACATACACTTTAAATCAAAACACCAAGACGGCCATATTTACAAATACTTCCTATGGTCAAGGCTTGGTGTACTTTTGGAGCTTTGGTGATGGAAATTCTTCAACACTAGCCAATCCAAGTAAAACATTTAATGGAAATGGAACTTACTCTGTTTGTTTAACTGCCGCAAAACCAGATTCTAGTTGTTCACATAGACGTTGCAGTACAATTGTGGTAAGTGCACCTTGCTTAGCAACTTGGACGGTTTCAACAGCAAGCAATAACAAATTAAGTAAAAATTTTGTTAGCAATAATACTAGCTTGGATTATTACTATCGTTGGACTTTTGGTGATGGTTCAACATCTGATTCAAGAACACCCAATCATATTTATACCAATTCAGGTAAATACAAAGTTTGTCTAACCGTTACTAAAAAGGATTCTTCATGTAGCAATACCATATGTGATAGCATAAATGTAACTGCCAATACTATTCCAACTTGTGTTTCCACTTGGACTTTTACCACAGGAGTTGATAATTCGCTTCGAAAATTATTTTCAAGCTCAAACACCAGTTTAGATTTTAATTATGTATGGGCATTTGGGGATGGTACAAGCTCTGATTCTAGAACACCGAACCATTTGTATGCACAAGCGGGTAAATATAAAGTTTGCTTGAAAGTGACTCGAAAAGATTCATTATGCACATCCACCACTTGTGATAGTATCAATGTTACTTCACCAAATTCGACAGGATGTAATTCAGCTTGGACATTAAGCAATGATCCTACTAACCCATTTAAAAGAAATTTTAGTAGTTCAAATACAAGCAATGATTTCAAGTACTTATGGACATTTGGAGATGGCATTGCTTCCGACTCAAAAACACCTTCGCACATATTTCCTCATGCGGGTAAATACAGAGTATGTTTGAAAGTTAGCAAGAAAGATTCAACTTGCACAAACACCACTTGCGATAGTATTAATATTACAGCCCCTGTTGGTTGTGAGGCTAATTTCACTTATACAAAAACAGGTAGAGAAGTGCATTTTGTTAATACATCTGGAGGTGCTTATAACCGATCTGTTTGGAAATTTGGTGATAATACAAGTTCAGATCAAAACTCTCCTACACATAACTATAGTGTGAATGATTCATTCATGGTTTGCTTGTTTGTTTATAGAATTGAAAATGGAGACACCTTATGTCAATCACATAAATGTGTTGCCATTGGTGTGGCTGCCCAAGCTGCTAATTGCAATGCAAGTTTCACTTATGGCGTTAACCATAACCTTAGAAAACTAAAAGTGAATAGCACCTCAACTGGCAACAATTTGATTTACCATTGGTCGTTTGGAGACGATAGTACTTCAAATTTACAAAACCCTCCATCGCATATATACAGTCACAATGGCGTGTATAGAGTATGTCTTCATGTTACGAATGCATTAGATACAAATTGCCAAAGCGAGCATTGCAATTTTATTACCATACATAAGAACGATTCTAATGCGACACAGTCAGAAGTATCTGCTTATTATACCTACAATACCACAAATGCTGCCTATAATTCAGTACAGTTTAATAGTTCATCAAGTAACTCAAACGCTGTATATTCTTGGAATTTTGGTGATGGCGAGTTCTCGTCAGATGCCAACCCTCTTCATAGTTTTTCTAACAAAGATTGGTACTTGGTTTGTTTAAGTGTATCCAATGGGCAGAACACAGATGTGATATGCAACAGTGTGGCTCCAGGTAATCAATCTACAGGAATATCAAAAGTTTCGAGCATCGAAAATATTAAGGTATTCCCTAATCCATTTAAAGATAATATTCAAGTTGAATTAGGAGCAAACAGCCATGATAAAGTTGTTTTAATCTTGTCTGATATCTCTGGTAAAACCATTGAATCAAAAAGCTTTGAATTGGTGAAAGGCACAAATACGCTGCAGTTTGAAACCAGTCAGATAGGTAATGGTGTTTATATTTTGACTATCAAAGGTGATAGTATCAATAAAAGTATTAAGGTAATTAAATAATTTACTCTTTTACATATTAAGACTGCTTTCATTAAACGAAAGCAGTCTTTTTTTTTGTAATCTTATTCCTTTTCAGATTCAATATATTGTTCTTACAAAAACGATTTAAATATTAGGTTTAATTAACCTTTAGGGACCAATTCTAATTGTAACTTTTGATGACTCCGAATTTACCAAAAGAGTTACTTCCGATTAATCGGAATCAAAGTGCCTTATGGTCGTTGAGCGGAGTCGAAACGCCATTTCGACTCCGCTCAATGGACGTTTCCTTGCCGCTGAATATGTTTTGCCTCTTATCTAAACCTAGACTCATAGCAAAACCTATAAGGCTGCACAAACCCTTGCATGAAATCTATTTGCACACACTG
>CANHJJ010000262.1 GCA_947460565.1 Bacteroidota bacterium | reverse complement strand
GATAACCATCTTGCCACCAATCCATAAAATAAGGGCAAGCATGCCCACACTGATGGTTTCGCTGATAGGCGATGCACCATCACCTGTGCGGTTTGAAGCAATGTTGATGCGTGTATATTGCTCATTATACTTTTTGAAACGAGCCATAAAAAACTCTTGAGAGTTGAATGCTTTAATAACTCGCACTCCCATCAAAGTCTCTTCAAAAAGGGATACCAACTCACCAAATTTGCTTTGACCACGTTGAGATAGTTTTTTTAATATTCTACCAACTCTGCCTAAAAACAAAGCAGAAACAGGAAGTGATAAAAATACTATTAATGTCAGCATAGGGCTCATCCAAATGAGCATGCTTAGGTAAAAAACAATGGTTAATGGCTCTTTAAACAATGCTTCTAATGAACTCATGATAGCCACTTCAACTTGCATGATATCACTTGTCATGCGGCTAATTAAATCACCTTTTTTCTCTTCACTAAAATAGGACAATGGCAAAATGATAATGTGCTGATAAAGTTTTTCTCTTAAATCACTCACCACATAGTTGCGCAATGGAACCATGAAATAGAGTGCTAAATAGCGAAATAAATTCTTCAGCAAAATCATAAACACCACCATGCCACAAATGTATAAGAGAGCAGTTTCAGCGCCCTCTGTTTGTATCACTCCTGAGATGTAATATGAGAAATAATTCTTAACTGAATCGAAGCTAAGTGTCAATTCTGGCTTTACATATACCAGTTTGGTTTTATCAAAAAGCAATCCCAAGAAAGGAATAATCAAAGTGATAGAAAACAAACCAAATATGATAGAGAGAATATTACATAAAATATTTAAAGCTGCAAGAGCTTTGTAGGGCTTTGCATATTTTAAAAATTGAAGGTATCCTTTCATTATTGCGCTAAATAAGCTACGAATATAAAAATTATGATGGTATGATTAGAAATTAAGCAGCTATGCTATTAGCTAAGTTTCAACTTACGTTTTAAACCTTTAAGTTCTTTATCGTTTAGGTGTCTCCAATGACCTCTATCAAGGCCACTGCGGGTGATATCAGCATAAGAAATTCTATCTAGCTTATCTACCACATAACCCATGGCTTCAAACATTCTATGGATAATGCGATTTCTACCGCTGTGTATCTCGATGCCTACAACCGTCTTATCGTTAGGATTAGGAATAGCCACACCATCTGGTTGGATATGTCCATCTTCCAAATCAACGCCATTGTTAACTAAGTTAAACAAATCCGTTTTTTTGAAGGCTTTGTTTAAGGTTGCTTTGTATACTTTTTTCACCTCATATTTAGGGTGCATCAACCTTTGGGCAAGTTCACCATCATTGGTCAATAGCAAAACACCAGTTGTGTTTCTATCCAATCTACCAACAGGGTAAATACGCTCTTTCATTTGTCCTTCAAAAATGTCCATTACGGTATTTCTACCTTCAGGATCATCATTGGTGGTAATAGCGTCTTTTGGTTTGTTTAAAAGAATATATACTTTTTGTTCAATGGAAAGTCTTTGACCATTGTATCTAACATCATCATTTGGCTCCACTTTGTAACCCATTTCGGTTACCACTTTGCCATTTACCGAAACCAATCCTGCACCAATCAAATCGTCCGCTTCGCGTCTTGAAGCCACACCCGCATTGCTTAAATAACGGTTCAACCTCAATTCTCCACCCAAGCTCAAATCTTCTTTTTCAGTTCTTTTGCTCTTGTCGTTTTTTACTTCTCTGTCTTTTACCTTCGACTCACGTTTGTCGTCAAACTTACTTGTGCGTGGTTTTGAATCTTTAGAATCAAATTTTGATGTTCTGGTGGCTTTGGTAAAAGGTCTTTCTGAATACGATTTTTTGTCATCATCGGCAGCTCTGCTGAATTTACTTCTCGAAACAGGCTTTTCATCACGTTTGCTATATTTGCCTGTGGTTGATTTTTTGTATTTGTTCTCACTTGATGAGTCTCTATCATCAAATCTAGAAGGCTTATCATCGCGCTTAGCAAATCTTAATTTACCTTCACTTAGCGATTTGCCAAATTTTCTACTTCCACCTTTGTCTTTATCATCAAACTTACGGAAGCTTGTTCCGGTGCTTTCAGATTTAGCGCCACGGCTATAAGTCGATTTTTTTTCTCTATCAGCTCCAAACCTTGGTTTGTCATCGCTTTTAGCAAATCTGCCTCTTTCAGTTGCAGGCTTTTTGTATCTATTCTCGCTTGATGATGATTTATCATCAAATTTAGATGCTCTGGTCTTTGGTCTATCGCTATCAAATGATTTTGTGCGACTTACTGGCTTTTTAAAATCTCTTTCTCCTCCAAAATCTCCACTATCAGACTTGTTAAATCGGCTGCTGCCGCTTGTTTTTTTTGCAGGTGTTCTTTTGCCAAAACGGCTTGAAGGTGCTGAAGATTTGCTGCTGTTTGCACGTGTTTGCTTAGGTGCATCTGAGCCAAATTTTCCCTTGTTGTTATTTTTTCGTTGCATAATACTTGCAACAAAGGTACTTTGCATTTTTGTAAATCAATAATATAAGTTTAAGATGTCGCATCTTCCCTTACATATTCGCATCATTCAAATTGTGGTAAAAAGCGTAATAGGCCTAGTTTCATTAGGTCTTTTCTACTTTTTGTTGTGTTTGATTTTGCCTTTAATGACCATTAACAACGACAGACTCATTAGAACCACGGGCATTTTGATGTATGTGGGGGGTGATGGCATGCACACTGATATCATTCTGCCTACAAAAAATGAAATCTGCAATTGGACCGATTATATCAATAATGATGATTTTGGAGGTGAAATAGAAAAAGCCCAATTTATTAGCTTTGGCTTTGCTGAAAAAGATTTTTACTTACAAAACCACAGTTGGCAGGTGATGAATTATGGCTCCACTATTAAATCTGGCTTGGGTTTAGGTTCTGGCATTATGCATGTGGGTGTGGAGGGAGAATACCCTTTTAAAAGAAGGTTTTGCCGAAAAATATATTTGAGCAAGGAACAATATTCCAAACTGGTATCCTTTATTAAATCTAGCTTCAAACAAAATGATGGCAGTAAATTGATTCCGCTTGCTTTGGGCTCCTATAGAGGTGCTGAAAGAATTTATGATTCGTCAAAATCATTTAACCTGCTTCACACTTGCAATACTTGGACCAATGATTGTTTGAAAACCATTAGCTTCAAAACAGGCAAATGGACAGCCTTGGAACAAGGCATACGAGATCAGTTTGTTTATTAAACCATGATCATAATTATTGCGTTTCTATTGCGTCATGGCGAGGCACGAAGCCATCTGATTTTTGAGAGATTGATGCATCCCGATGCATCATGATTCGCAAAGACAATCAATTTTGAAAGAAATCTACTGATTTTTGCATGAAAAAAGGCTGCCCTTGCGAGACAGCCTTTAGATCATTTTACAAAATATCTTACAACCTTGTGATGGTATAGGTTCTTCCTCCAATAGTAACAGTAACGGTTCCATCGCATTCACCACTTCCATAGTCAATGGTTCTTGTCAATTTGCCTTCTGGTTTCATTTCTATCACACCTGCTGTAATTCTGCGTTTATCACAGCTTAAGTCTACCGTTAAAGGGGTAGTAATGGTACAAGTATAGTTAAGGCCTTTTTTGTTAATACCTGTAGTTGTTCCAGTAATTTGGTATTTGTCGTCATTCCAAACAGTTGGGGTGCTTTCACCCGCTATCCATGTTCTGGTGCGAGTTGATTGCCACTCGATGGTTGAACCATTTGCCAATGCCACTGTTGCATT
>CANHJJ010000261.1 GCA_947460565.1 Bacteroidota bacterium | reverse complement strand
GTCAAAATAAATTAATTTTAAGTTGTCAATATTAAAATCAGTTGGGACTTCAGTTGATTTAGGTATTGATAGGTATATTTTAAATTTATTGTCAGCCGATAATTTAATAAATTCATTAGATAAGTCTAAATATATTTTATTCCATGTTGTTTTTGCATTTACATTTAAGATAGGGTATTTACCAACTCCACTATTGCTTGTAATTATCATACCAACAAAAAAATCTACATTGCTTCTATAATCAAATTCAAAATAAACCCTTGATCCTATTGCTGGCATATCAAATCCTTTTACATCAGGTGTATTCATTCTTAGTTCCATGAATATAGTTGTTGAATCACTGAATTGAATTTTACCATAATTATTATTCGCTTTCCAAGAATCTTTATCATTTAATACAAGAATGGAATCTTGCAGTTTTTTTCCAGCTATGATTAGCTTATCTGAAACAAAGCTGAAATCTTCGATAAAAGGGAACTTTAACCCTTGCACATAATTTACATTTCCAACTAAGGTATCAACATGTTCTTCTTTTAAATCCAATGTTAAGGTATCTGTGGTGTAAAAAGGGTATATAATCCTTTGCTCGTCTTGACCAGAGTTTATTATGCCCGCCTTAAGGCTGAGTTTTACTTTACCGGTCTTTAAAATGGGGATTTGGCAAGGGAGGCCATAGCTTCCAATGGATATACCATCAACATCCACCCACACATCTACTATTTTTTCAGATCCTTCTCCCTGTGAATTGTTGGATGCCGTATTTAGATTAAATGGCTTTTTAACGTATATGTAAGCGGGTATAGGCGCCTTTTCGAATTTTTTACAACCCGAATGAATAAAGGCTAACAAAATTATAACTAAAGCAAAAGGCCTATTTCTATGCATCAATGAAAGTAATTAACGAACAAAAGGCAAATGTATTATCTTTTGTTGATTTTTAGTTTGTCAATTATTTCATGTGCTAATTCTAGCAATTGGAAATTGTCATGATGGGTACGAAGATTTAGCGTATGATTAAGAATGCTTCCCGCAAAGTGCTCTAATTCACGCTTTATCATTTCTGTTGGGTTTTTTCCAGAAGCTTTTAACAATTCCTCCTTGGCAACTAATTCATTCTCTTCAGCTGAATTATTGAGGAAGCTAATTTTAAAATTATTTAAATCTAAATTATACGTTTTGTTTTTTTGGAAGAACCTGATTTTATTTTTTTGCTCTGATTTAAAACTACCACCCACTATATTATAAATACATCCATTGTCGAACTCAATGCGAGCATTAATAAAATCAATGGTATTGCTATGCAAGCAAGCACCCGTTGCCCTAACCCTCATAACCCTTGCTTTTACTATACTTAGCACCAAGTCTAATTCATTTAACAATAATTCAAATACCAGGTCTTCAGGAGATAAGTTGATAATATTAGGATCAAATTTAGCAGACTCAATATAAAAAGGATTATCAGCTAGTTTCTTTAACCACTGGTAGTTAGGATGAAATTTTTCGTACCTTGATACATAAAGCTGAATATTTGCCTCTTCGGCCAAGGAATTAAGTTCTTTGGCTTCATCCAAGTTTTCGCTAAGTACTTTGTCTACAAAAACATGTCTAATTTTTCTGATGGCACCACTCACATAATTATAATGAGAGCCAACTGGTGATAATACATCAATGGCATCGGCATGTGTAAGCAAGTCGCTGTAATTTAGAAATCTATTAATTCCAAAATTATTCTCAATTATTTTGGCACTTTCTTCATCATGGTCGTAAAAACCTACCAATTGAAAATCTTTCATTTCTGAAATTTTTTCAATGTGTTTTTTACTGATTTCATTTGCGCCTACTATGCCTATTTTTATCATTGTAACTTATTAAAGTTTTCTGATTTTATTACACAACAAATTTATTTACATCATTTAATTGTGCATCGCACAGTCCGAATCATATTTGAACAGCGACATTTTTTTATCATAATTATTATACACCTTATACAAGGGATGTTTGTTTAAGTCTAGCTTTCATTGATATGCTGTATCCAATCTTGTTACAGGTGTATAGTTTAAAAAATGAAATGCAGATGATTTTATGATGGCTTTATTAGCTTTTAATTATAATTGTAGCACATTGATAACAGATACATATAAAGACAAGGGAGCTAGAAAGCAACTTATCAGAGAGCTCAAAACTAAAGGTATTATTGATGATAAGGTTCTAAATGCGATGCTTAAGATTCCTAGGCATTTTTTTATGCATAAGGATTTTAGAAACCATGCTTATCTTGATAAAGCTTTTAGGATAGGAGAAGGGCAGACCATTTCTCAGCCATTTACTGTGGCATATCAAACTCAATTATTGTGTGTTGAGAAGGGTGAATCGGTTTTAGAAATAGGCACAGGAAGTGGATATCAATCAGCTGTGTTATTAGAACTAGGAGCAAATCTTACAAGTATTGAAAGACATGAACCCTTGCATTTAGAGGCACAAAAGGTATTGAAATTTTTGGGATACTCAGCCATTTTTATTTGTGGAGATGGTAGTTTGGGATACCCCAAAAATGCTCCATACGACAAAATTATTGTAACAGCGGGTGCTCCCGTTGTGCCAAAAGCGCTAATAGAGCAATTGAAAATTGGTGGCATACTAATAATCCCTGTTGGGGATGGTAAGACACAAAAGATGCATTCTATAATTAAGACAGGTTTGAATAGTATTGAGAACATTGAATTGAATGATTTTAAATTTGTTCCACTTATTGGTGAACAAGCTTGGTTGTAATAATTACTCACATTGAATATTTTTTATTTAATTGATTTTTAGTGTTTTAGGAAGGTTAAAAATGGATATTAACCATCAGATTTTATTACTGTCTTTTTTAGAGGTCTTGACAGATTCTGAATTGCTGCTACATTTGATATAGATTTTTTAACCAAAAAATAACAAACATGAAAAAAACAATTACTAAAATGTTTGCTGTAGCCGGGATGGTTGCCGCAACAATGTTAACATCAAATGCTCAAATTTCGATTGGGTTAACGGGTGGTTATGCTACAGGGATGGATTTGGCCAAGCCTCAAACTGGTTCAACTGACAATAAAAACCTAGTATCTGATGTTGGATATGGTGGAGGATTAAGTGGTCGTTATTTGTTGAACGATAAAATGGCAGTTGGCTTAAATATTAGTTATTTTACATTCGGTGTTAAAGATGTTCCTGCTGATGTAACTTCAAGTTATTCTATTATGCCTATATCACTGGCATTTGATTATTATTTTATGACTGAAGGGTTCAAACCCTTTGCTGGTATTGAATTAGGTTATATTAATTGTGCTTGGTCAGCCAAATATCCAGCAAATTATCAAGGAGGTGTAAGCCCTGCTTTTGATATTTCATTTAACAATAATGGCTTATATATAGCTCCAATTGTTGGTGCAGCTTACGGAGTAAACGATAATATTGATATTAATTTAAATGCTAAATATATGTTAGGTTTAAACGGAGAAAAGCAAGATTTAAAATATAGTATAAGTGGCATTCCTACGCAGCAAATTGATGCAATTGCATCATCATTTGTAAATATTAACTTAGGTGTAAGTTACAAATTTGGAAATTAATTTTTTTATTTAAATCATATAAGCCTGAAGGTAATATATATCCTTCAGGCTTTTTTTGTTTTATTGACTTTGCATCATAAAACATATTTTTGCCATTCATGCATACAGCTTACCTTGTAAATTTAATTTCTCGACTGCCTGATTCACCTGGTATCTATAAATACTATGATAAGGAAAAG
>CANHJJ010000260.1 GCA_947460565.1 Bacteroidota bacterium | reverse complement strand
TTGCCTATGCCATAAAAAAAACTACTTTTGCAGCGGCAAGCGGTACTAGTAGCTCCTTTTAATCCCCCAGGTCTTGATCGAAGCAAGGGCGTAAAGTTGTAGCACTGAGATACAGCTTGCCTTTTTTGTTTAATAGCTTTTTAGCCTACACTTAATTTCAGTTTCATCGAAGTTTTCTCTTTTTGCCACTCCTAAACCGAAATAATAAATGAAAAAAATATCATTGGTTCTTGCCTGTATGTTATCAGGCTTCATATCATTTAGCCAAATTAAAGAGTTAAAATACAATTTAAATGATGATGGGAAAAACTATCTAAAGTTAACCGCTTTAAGTCAAGTTTGGGTGAGGTATAATGAAAACAATCCTGGAAGTAAGGTATACAACGACCCTCAATCTGAAAGTTTTGATATTGGTATTAGACGTCTGCGCTTTCAGCTATTAGGGCAAGTTACAGATAGGGTTTTTGTGTATGCTCAATTCGGACAAAACAATTTAAACTATCTATCTGCGCGAAAAGTGGGTTCGTTTTTTCATGATGCCACTGTGGAATATGCTTTTGTGCCAAAGCATTTGAGCATCGGAGCGGGTCTCACAGGTTGGAGTGGCCTAGGACGTTTTGCTTCTCCATCCGTTGGAAGTATTTTGATGATGGATGCTCCTTTGTTTGAACAAGCCACCAATGATGTTACCGACCAATTTTTACGAAAGTTAAGTGTTTTTGCCAAAGGTAAAATAGGCAAGTTGGATTATAGAATGGCTATTTCAAATCCATTGCCCGTTCAATCTTCTTATGGAACTACTTTGGTTTCAGCCGTTGATACCACATTAAGCACTCAATATGCCACTTTTAGTACTAGTGCGCCTAAAAACCAATACCAAGGGTATTTTATGTACCAATTTTTGGACGAAGAAAGTAATCTTACACCTTACACAACAGGTAGCTATTTAGGTAAGAAAAAAGTATTTAATATTGGTGCTGGTTTTGTATACCAGAGCAATGCTACTAGAAGCCTTTCTTCTGACAGCAGTATTAAAACTCATGATATGATAATGGCTGGTTTGGATGTGTTTTATGATACCCCATTGGACAAAGAAAAAGGTACTGCATTAACACTATATGGTGGTGTGTTTAATTTTAACTATGGACCCAATTATGTTCGCTATTTAGGTGTTATGAATACCGCCAATGGATTAAGCTCAACTGCTTTTCAAAAAGGTAATTTTGGTAATGCATTTCCTATAAATGGTACAGGCACAACCATCATGGCACAAGCAGGTTATTTGATGAAGAAAGACCTATTAGGCACACAAGGCACACTGCAACCTTATGCAGGTTTCACCTATTCGAATTTTGATAGGTTAAAAGATCCTTGCACCTTGCTTGATGTGGGAGTGAATTGGTTGATTAAAGGACATAATTCAAAAATGAGTTTCCATTATCAAAACCGCCCTGTGTTTAATCCAAATAGCACTGGAGATTTGATTAGTCAAGATAGAAAAGGCATGTTTGTGATACAGTACCAGATTGCTATTTTGTAATTTTTGCCTCAAGATAAGAAAAAAACGCGCAGCCGAAGGCTGCGCGTTTTTTGTTGAAAGAATTTGAATCAATAACTCATTTCGACAATCTTTACCACATCATCAGGGCTTATGTTTTTATGCTCACCAATGCCCGTCATGCCTCTTTCTGTAAAAGTTTTAAAGATAAATGGGGCGGCATCTTTATAGTTTTCGCTATATTTAGACAATTTGGTTTCTATACCTAAAGATTGAAAGAAAGCCTCCATTTTGTTGATGGCAGCATGTGCTTTTTCTTCGGTTGTGCCTTCATTTATTTTCCAAACCCTTTCAGCATATTGAGCCAATTTTTCTTTTTTACTTTCGAAATTGTAACGATAATGACTTGGTGCAATAATGGCCAAAGTTCTTGCATGGTCAATGCCATATAAAACGGTTAACTCATGACCAATGGCATGAACAGTCCAATCGGTAGGAACACCCTTTTGAATAAGCCCGTTTAATGCCATGGTACAACTCCACATAAACTCACAAGCCGTATCATAATCAGCAGGATTTTTCATAATGCTTGGCGCTATTTCCATCAGCGTTTGCATGATGCTTTCTGAAATGCGGTCTTGCAACAAAGCCCCAGTGGGGTATGTCATGTATTGCTCCAATACATGCGTATAGGCATCTACAATACCATTGGCGATTTGCCTTTGCGGAATCGAAGCTATAACTTGTGGATCAAGAATAGAGAATTGTGGAAACAAACCTGGTCCACCCATGCCAAGTTTTTGTTTGGTTTCAGCTCTCGAAATCACTGCACCCGAATTCATTTCAGAACCTGTTGCCGGCAATGTCAAAACCACACCAAATGGCATGCCTACTTCGGTGCGAATACCTTTTTGTAATATGTCCCAAGGGTTTTCACCATTAAATAAAGCAGCTGATGATAAGAACTTAGTTCCATCAATAACCGAACCGCCTCCTACTGCCAATAGGTAATTGATTTTTTCACTTTTGATAATATCCAAGGCTTTCATCAAAACATCATATTCAGGATTGGCGGGAATACCCCCAAATTCAATCACTTCAAAGTTTTTTAGAGCAGCTTTTACTTGCTCATATATGCCATTGGTTTTAATACTTCCGCCACCATATAGCATCATCACTTTTGCATGGGCAGGAATTTCATCTGCTATTTTTGCTATCAATCCCTTGCCAAAATGGATTTTGGTTGGGTTTTTAAATTCAAAGTTTAACATAGTTTTCTTTTTAAATAACAATGCAAAGTACTGTAAATTGTTTTTCAATATTGATTTTACTTTTTTACAAAATTCACGTATTTAGAGCTAATGAATCTATGTTTAGCCTTTTGAGATAATTAGCTTAGTTTTGAACACAAATTTTTACCTACTTATATTTTGAATTTCGAAGACTTAAATCTTAACAAAGCCTTACTGAACGCCCTTTCAGACTTGGAATACATTCATCCCACTCCTATTCAGGAGAAGGCTTTTCCTGTGATTATGTCGGGTTGTGATATGATAGGATTGGCACAAACGGGAACAGGAAAGACTTTTGCTTATTTGTTGCCCCTGCTACGTCAATTGAAATATTCAGAGCAAAAATATCCTCGTTTACTCATTTTGGTTCCTACTCGTGAGTTGGTGATGCAGGTGGTGGGTGAAATTGAAAAACTTACAAAATACATCACCGTGCGTTACACGGGTATTTATGGTGGTTCAAATACCAATACCCAAAAAGCCGAAGTTTTTAAGGGTGTGGATGTGTTGGTGGCAACCCCAGGCAGGTTAATAGATTTGGCCAGCATAGGTGCATTAAGACTTAAATCCATTCAAAGTTTGGTAATAGATGAAGTGGATGAAATGCTTGAAACAGGCTTCAGGGCTCAGCTTACCACCATTTTGGATATGCTACCTCCCAAACACCAAAACATTTTATTTTCGGCAACATTAACTGAAGAAGTTGAAAAACTAATTTCTACTTTTTTTGTAAACCCTCAGAAAGTAGAAGTGGCGGCACATGGAACCCCTTTGACTCAAATAAAACAATTGGGATATACCCCACCGAATTATTTTACCAAAGTAAACCTACTGTTGCATTTGCTTGGAACAGACGAAAGCATGAACAAGGTTTTGGTGTTTGTTTCAAAGATAAAATTGGCTGATAGGTTGTTTGCGCAAATAGCATCTAAATTTCCAGAACATATTGGCTTGATACATTCTGCCAAATCGCAGAACAAACGTTTTGAAGCATTGAATTTGTTTAAAGAAGGTAAGACGCGCATTTTAATAGCTACGGATATAGCTGCACGCGGCTTGGACATTG
>CANHJJ010000259.1 GCA_947460565.1 Bacteroidota bacterium | reverse complement strand
GGAATTACTTCCCGACAATATTTGATAGTCGGGTGGTAACACCCGACATCACTTTAATCCTTACTTTCATTTCTTTTAGCGTCTGCCTACTAATGTCCAGAAGACTCCATCAAATAGGCTTTGATAAACATATCCAAATCCCCATCCATCACGGCTTGTACATTGCTAGTTTCTGTATCTGTTCTTAGGTCTTTTACCAGTTTATAAGGGTGCATTACATAATTGCGAATTTGGCTCCCCCACTCTATTTTCTTTTTACCGGCCTCAATCACATCCTTGGCCTCGTTTTGCTTGCGCAATTCAAGTTCATACAATTGCGATTTAAGTAGTTTCATAGCACGCTCCTTATTGGCACTCTGTGAGCGCTCTACCTGACAAACAATAACAATGCCTGTAGGTTTATGGGTTAGCTGTACTTTGGTTTCCACCTTGTTTACATTTTGACCTCCTGCTCCTCCTGAACGAGAGGTTTGGATTTCGATATCTGCATCTTTGATGTCAATCTCAATGCTTTCATCAACAATGGGGTAACAATAAACCGAAGCAAAACTGGTATGTCTGCGGGCATTGCTATCAAAAGGAGAAATACGCACCAAACGATGTACACCATTCTCGCCCTTTAAGTAACCATATGCAAAATCGCCATGTACCTCTATCGAGCAAGATTTAATACCTGCGCCATCTCCTGCTTGTTCATCTATTACTTCAGCCTTAAAACCATGCTTATCGGCATATTGAATATACATACGCATCAGCATCTGCGCCCAATCCTGACTTTCGGTACCACCCGCACCTGAGTTGATGTTTAAAATACAATTCAATTGGTCTTCTTCACCACTCAGCATGTTTTTCAATTCCAACTCTTCAAGCGATTCAACAGCCAAGGCATAGGAAGACTCTACTTCTTCTTCAGAAGCTTCGTTGGCTTGAAAAAATTCATATAAAACTGCCAAATCATCCACCAGACCAAGGGTATGCTGATAGGCATCGGTCCAAATTTTCTTTTGCTTGATGGATTTTAGCACTTGCTCTGCACGTTTAGGGTCGTCCCAAAATATGGCAGAATGGGTTTGTTTCTCTTCTTCGGCTATTAGAATCAGTTTGGTATCAACGTCAAAGATACCTCCTCAGGGCTTCAGCTCTTAGCTTTAGATTTTTTAATTGGTCGTTGGTCATAATTTAAGCAGCGAAGATAAAATTTTATCGCATTGATGTAAGGCTTTCTTATTTTTGGACAAAAATTTGTAGGCAGGCAACCAATAGCCAACAGATTTCATCAAGTATTTCAAATAGAATTATGAAGAAGTATATAAAAATTATTTTTACATTGTTTTTTAGCCAATGGGCTTTGCCATCTTTTTCTCAACTAGCCATTGACACCAATTTATATCAACCTAGTGTTTTGATTGAAAACTTTACTTCTGAGGGCTGTGGAAGTTGCCCTGAAGCAGACAAGTTTATGGCTGAACTCATTCATCTATCTGATTCGACAAATAACCCTGTAAACATAATTGATTTCCATGTAGATATTTGGAACCGCTCAGGTTGGGTTGATCCATTGAGTGATAGTATTTTTTCGCAAAGACAAAGAACCTATTTAGCCAAAAACAAATTAGAAGCCGTTTATACGCCAATGGCCGTTTGCAACGGAAACGAGATTTGGCCTGGTATGGCAAAAAAAGAGATTGGTCGTTTTATTGGCAAATCGCTAACCAAACCTTCGAAGCATTACATACGAGTGGGTTCGCAAATGGCGCCAGGAGAAGATAGTTTAACGGTGGCTTATGCCCTTTGGGGTAATCCAGATAGCTGCCTAATAAATGTGGCATTGGTGCAACAAGATTTGATAAACAAAATAACCAGTGGTGAAAATGCCAACAAAACCTTGCACCATCACAATGTGGTTAAATTCTTCTATACCCGTCCATTAAAGGGTGTTAAAGGTGAATATAAAATGGGTATCCCACATGGCCTAGACCTTACAAAATATAGGATGATAACTTACATACAAAAAGAAAATACATGGGAAGTGCTTTGCTCTGACCAGTTATTCTTCGATGTCAGAAAGTGATTTTAGTTTGGATTCAAGCTTATCTAGTTGATTCAAAATGCCTGTATAAGCTTGGGCTTTAGCAGAATTAGGCTCTTTGCTTTTGTCCAATTCTTTTATATTTTCCTTATAATGCTGTCTTAAATCATTCAAGATATTTTTAACAGCATACTGGTTATAGCCCAAATTACCTTTACCCACATAATCAATTATATGATCAACACCTTCAGATACGATGGCATCATTGCTTGCCTTTAAATACTTGCCATAAGCACTCAGAATAGTAAAACCATAATAGCCGTTCTTGCTAATTTGATTTTTGAAATAAGCGTTCTTATTGTCCTTTGCCACCATCGTATATATGGATGCAATATTGGCTTGTAGCATGCCACTCTTTGCATTCTCATTGTCTTTACAAAACTTTAAGGCAGCCTCTTCATCCACATCTACTAGTTGAGCCAAGGCAGATGAAACAACACTATAAGCCGAATCATTTAATGCCTTTAAGATTTGTGGTTTAAATTTAATTTTATCGATATCAGCCAAGGTGTTGATAGCTCCGGATCTGATAATTGCCTCTTCTTTAAAATTTGATAACGCCAAGATTTGTGTTTCAAATTGTTCTTTAATGCTCAGTTTTTGTTTTGACAATAGGTTTAATCCAAGTTCTTTTACCCCATAAAATGGATGATTTAAACAATAAGTAACGGCTTCAATCAGTTGAAGAGAATCTAGTCTACCGATGTTGATTATGGCAGAAACTGCTTGCTTCTTATCAATAAAATTCTCTGCATGTTGCAACTGAAATAGGTATTCAGCATCCGTTTTGTTATCTCTTAAAATACCTAGTAATACTTTTTCAGCATCCAGATTTGTCAAACTTATTTTTTGAGCATACGAAAACTCAAAAGTATCTGCCTTATGGCTTATGATCACATTCTCTCGGTTGGTTTTATTCCCTGTGTATACATCTAAGGCAAGCGGTATGGTATATAAACCCACAGCAGAATCTTGGCTTTGTTTAACAATGATTCTCACTGAATGGTTACCATTGCTATAATTGTATTTCACATCCAATTGCGGGTGACCTGATTTCAGAAACCATTGATTGAAAAACCAATTCAAGTCACGACCACTTACTTCTTCAAAACACATTCTTAAATCGTGAATTTCGGCATTCTTAAATGCAAATTTGGTCAAATACAATTGCAATGATTTATAAAACGCTTCATCACCCACAGCATATCTAAGCATGTGCAATATGCGGCCACCTTTGGCATAACTTACCACATCAAACATATCCTCTCTTGATTGGTATTTGTAGCGAATAGGAATGATTTTGTGTTTATTTTTTGACCTTAAATAACTCTGCAAATTGGCTTCAAACTCTTTATCGGCATACATTCTGCCGTATTTTTGTTCGTGCCAGATGTATTCACCATAAGTGGCAAAGCTTTCATTCAAAGGCAAATTGCTCCAGCTCTCAGCTGTAACTAAATCGCCAAACCAATGGTGAAATAGCTCATGCGAAACAACATCTTCATAAGTAGCATCCAAATGCTCGCGTGAATCATGCTGAAGGGCTTCCATGTGCACTACAGCAGATGTATTTTCCATAGCACCACTGACATAATCTCTAACAACTACCTGACTATACTTATCCCAAGGATAATCTACACCTAAGGTTTTACTAAAAGTTTCAAGCATTTCGGGCGTGTTACCAAAAATCATTTTAGCGTAAGGAGCATATTCTTTTTCAACATAATAATTTACCTCCATGGTATCGCGCCACTTATCCTTTACAATAGCAAACTC
>CANHJJ010000258.1 GCA_947460565.1 Bacteroidota bacterium | reverse complement strand
TCGTGAGATGCATTGGATTCGTATCGATAGATACTATAGCTTCAAAGACAGCAAAGGTGAAGTTACAACTAAAGAAAAAGAATTAGCAAAAAAAGGTGATGATGTTAACTACGAAAATGTTCGTGTAACCTACCAACCAATGATGTGTCAACATTGTGGTCATGCACCATGCGAAACAGTTTGTCCAGTATTGGCAACCGTTCATAGCTCTGAAGGATTGAACCAAATGGCTTATAACCGTTGCGTTGGAACTCGTTATTGTGCAAACAACTGTCCATACAAAGTGCGTAGATTCAATTGGTTTAAATACCGTGCGAATGACGATTTTGATTTCAACATGAACAATGATTTAGGTCGTATGGTAATCAATCCAGATGTGACTGTTCGTTCACGTGGGGTTATGGAAAAATGTTCATTCTGTGTTCAGCGTATTCAAGCTGGTAAATTGAAAGCTAAGATTGAAAATCGCATCATTAAAGATGGTGATATCAAAACAGCTTGTCAACAATCATGTCCTGCTGATGCTCTGGTATTTGGCGATATGAATGATAAGAACAGTGAAATTTCAAAATTATTTAAAAATGAAAGAAGTTATGTGTTATTGGAAGAGTACAACGTGCAACCTTCTGTAGCATACTTAACAAAAGTTCGTAATGTGGATGATGCTATTGCAGGCAATCATGCTGCTGCTCATAGTAAAGAAGAAAAACACGAAGAGAAAAAAGAAGAAACTGCAGTTGAACACCATTCATAGAGAATAGTATAAAAGGCAATAAGTAATAATTTTAAATAGTAAGAAGAAATAATAGAGAATAATTATGTCATACGAATCACCCATTAGGGATTTATTAGTTACCGGTGGCAAATCCTACAAAGATATCACTACTGATATCACCAGACCTTTAGAAAATAAGCCTTCTAAAGCTTGGTGGATAGGCTTTGGAATTTCCTCACTTGTATTAGCTGTATGGATATTCGCCACTACCTATACCATGTTAGTTGGTTTGGGAGCTTGGGGATTAAACAAGACAGTAGGTTGGGCATTTGATATTACCAACTTCGTATTTTGGGTAGGTATTGGTCACGCTGGTACTTTGATTTCAGCAGTACTTTTATTATTCCGTCAAAAATGGCGTATGAGTATTAATCGATCTGCAGAGGCGATGACCATTTTTGCTGTAATTTGTGCGGCATCATTCATCGTATCACATATGGGTCGACCATGGGTTGCTTATTGGCCGATTCCACTGCCAAATGCTTTTGGTTCTTTATGGGTTAATTTTAACTCACCATTGGTTTGGGACGTATTCGCGATTTCAACATATTTCTCAGTTTCATTGGTATTCTGGTATGTAGGTTTGATTCCTGATATTGCTACTGTAAGAGATAGAGCTATTACTAAAGGGCGTAAGTTTTGGTATGGATTTTTTGCCATGGGTTGGACAGGTTCAACTCGTACATGGCATAGATATGAAATGATCAGTTTAATTTTAGCTGGTATTTCTACCCCACTCGTTCTTTCGGTGCACTCAATTGTATCTATGGACTTTGCTACCTCATTGGTACCAGGTTGGCATACAACTATCTTCCCTCCATATTTCGTTGCGGGTGCTATCTTCTCTGGATTTGGTATGGTGTTAACCCTTTTGGTTATTGGTCGTGAGGTTTTAAATCAAAAAGATTATATCACAATTGAACATTTAGATGCGATGTGCCGTGTAGTAATGGTAACGGGTACTATGGTTGGTATTGCATACATTACTGAGTTCTTCGTAGCTGCTTACTCTGGAGTTGAATATGAGCAATATGCTTTTATTAATAGAGCAACTGGACCATACTGGTGGGCATATTGGACCATGATGAGTTGTAACTTAATTGCACCTCAAGTGTTTTGGTTCAGATGGGCACGCACTACCCCTTGGTTTATCTTTATCTTATCAATCATTGTAAATATTGGTATGTGGTTCGAGCGTTTTGTAATTATCGTTACATCGCTACACCGTGATTTCTTGCCTTCATCTTGGTCTATGTATACACCAACCATTGTTGAGGTAAGTATCTTGATTGGTTCATTTGGATTATTTTTCTTCTTTTACTTCTTATTCTGCCGTTTTTTACCAACTATTAATATGGCTGAATTGAAGAGTATTGTATTAACTCCACATGCTTTAGAACTTCAAAAGAAATATACGGATATGTTAGAAAAAGGCCCTGTTAAACAAGGTGAAAAAGTAGAGAAAGGAGAATTGACACATGGACACTAATAGTAAAAAATTGATTTTAGGGATTTATGATGATCCTGACCATACTTTAGAAGCCACAAGCAAATTGATGCATACCGGATTTAAAGTATTTGATGTATATTCTCCATTTGCCATACACGGTTTGGATAGAGTAATGGGTGTGAAGAGAAGTAAATTATCTCTAGCTGCATTTATGTTTGCTATGACTGGTATCTGTTGTGCTTTAACCTTAATGATTTATGCTGGTTATTTCGATTGGCAAATTAACATTGGTGGTAAGCCATTTTTACATATACCAACTTATATCCCTATCACTTTTGAGTTAGGTATTTTATTTACCGCATTTGGAATGGTGAGTTGTTTTTTTGTTGTAAACAGAATGTTTTGGGGCAAGAATGCTGATATCATGGATATACGTGTTACTGACGACAGATTCGTTGTCGCTGTAGAAGTAATTGAAGGCAAAACAAATATGGATGAGTTGAACAAGATATTAATTGCCAATGGTGCAATTGAAGTTCGTGAAAGGATGAAAGAAGAGTAAGATTGATATAAATGTGTTGCTTGTTAAGCCACACAAATTAATTTGAAAGATAATATGAAAATGAAATTTATATATAGCTTATTGGTTTTATCAGGAATGGCTGTCTTGGCTTCTTGTTCGGCAGGTGGCGATAATCCTGGCTCTGAGTATGCACCAAATATGTATCACTCATTTGCTTATGAGCCATTGTCTCAGGAAGCAGATAAACCAAATACGATAAATGCAAATGGTTTGAACATGCGCGAGCCCGTTAAAGGAACAATTGCTCGTGGACAATTAGATTACGCAAAATACGAATTGCCTAAAACAGCTGAAGGTTACGAAGCATCAACTGCTTGGAAAAACCCAATGGCTGCTACTGCATACAATGTAGCTGAAGGAAAAAGATTGTATAATATCAATTGTACGCCTTGTCATGGAACTGAAGGAAAAGCTGATGGAACAATAGTGGTTGATGGAAAATACCCACCACCACCAAGCTATGATAGCGATCGTATCCGCACTACACCTGAAGGTAAAATGTTTTACTCAATTAGATATGGTAAAAATTTAATGGGTGCATATGGTACCGTTTTATCACCTAATCAAATCTGGCAGGTAATACATTATGTAAATACATTAAAAGGTTCAGCAGTGCCAGTAGTAGCTTCTGCAGATTCAACAGCAAAATAATATAGTTTAAGTACAGCAAATTATTCACAATGGAACACTCAGAAATTACAATAAGAGAAGAAAAATATGTCATTACAAGTGCCAATAAAAAATGGGCATTTGGATTGATGATAGTAGGTGCATTGCTTGCCTTAATAGGTTATTTAACTTATCATCCACATGTTGAGGGATTAGGAGAACACGATTTACATCATTTGGTTACCAAAAGATTATTGGGTAACATTTTAATTGATGGTTATTTCTTTTTCTTAATTGCTACTTGTGCTATCATTTTTGTTACTATATCCCAATTAGCAAATGCAGGTTGGTATGTGGCCATCAGAAGAATTCCTGAAGCCATGAGCCGTTTTATGCCTTTTGGCGCATTGGTTATTATTTTGGTATCGGTTTTTGGTATTGGTTACCTTTACCATTGGGC
>CANHJJ010000257.1 GCA_947460565.1 Bacteroidota bacterium | reverse complement strand
GCTGGCGCAAGCGTTGTGTAAAGACCTAGCGTGGCTCGCTTGTGCCGAACTTTCCGAAGTCTGTTGCCACGAAAAAGACAACTATCCGTAGAGTTAGTGAAGCGCTCTACGGATGTATCATGAATAGTAGTCTTTGACTACGATATGTTTTAGAACTACCTAAGCTATCTGCTGTTCCTAGGCTGGCGCAAGCGTTGTGTAAAGACCTAGCGTGGCTCGCTTGTGCCGAACTTTCCGAAGTCTGTTGCCACGAAAAAGCCAAGGGACTTCGGATGTTAAATGAATCATGGTTTTAAACTTATCAGTTCAAGCTTGGGGTTATCTATCTAAAACTAAAATTTTCTTCCCATAAAAAAAGCCTTGAACAAATGTTCAAGGCTTTTAGAAATATTAAATTAATGAGTCCTATTTGTAAGTAGTGTTTCCGTTTACGAAGTAGTATTTTGTTCCTACTTTGCTCCAAACTACAGCAGCTACATGTAAGTTAGCAGCATTCCATGTTGCAGGAATGGTAACGGAATAACTTTTCTTAGTTTCTGTCGCAACCTTTATTGTTCCTGTAGCCCATGTTTCTCCAAAAGTTTTGTTAGCAGTGCCACGTAAAACATGGTTATGAACTTGGTCTTTTTTGATAGTACCATCTGCTTTATTTTGAGGTGATACTACGCCATCCTCCAAAATGTAAACAGCCATATAATAATCGCCTGTTGCATCAGTAAAGAATTTAGAATTAACATCAAAAGTTAATTTTCCATCAGCAGATTTTTTGTTAGAAATAGTAGTTCCGATAATTACATCTCCAGCAGCTGAATCAACCAAGGCGCTAATAATTTTACCAGCTGTAGCGTTTGTATCAGAATAAACACCTGCAGGGAATAGCAAACCATTACCCATGGTAATACGCGGAACTGAATTTGAAGTAAATGGAGCATATTTCATTAATTCATCTCCTGTAGCGCAAGAAAGTGCATCGCTAGAATGAACGCTCAGGGGAATCATATTGTTATTGCTAATGCTGACAGCTCTATTGAAACCGGGAATGCCATAAGAACCACAAGGAGGACACCAGGTTCCAGTTATGTCCATTACCAGCTCTTTGTTTACCTGAACATATTCAATAGTTTGGTCAACAGGAGGGTTTGTTGTGTTGGTTGTTTTCGAATCTTCACTTTTTGAACATGATACAAGTCCTGCTGAAAGTGAGAAGAAAACAGAAAGTGTAATGATTGTTTTTTTCATTTTTATAAGAATTAGTTAAAACAAATATGGTTATATTTTTCCAATAAACAAATCAATACGCATATTGAAGAAAAATATCTACATAATGTCTTAAAATACCTTTAGAAACTTAGCTAAATTTAATGTGTTTTTTAAAACTATTTCCGCTTTGGATGAAAAACAAAAATTTTAACATTATTCTGAAAATGAAATAACTAATAATGTTTTTTAGATTATCTACTAATGTTTGTCGTTTTGTCATTTGGTTTAGGGTTATTTCACAACAACCATTTTTAATAATTTCATTTATTTCATATTTTGTTTTAAGGCAAAATGCTTCATCAGCTATTTCTAAATTACATTCGATGCTTCCAAAATCGCTTAAATGGTTTAGGTTATAAGAGCCTATAATTGTCGTATTATTATCGATGATTGCTAGTTTAGCATGCATTACACTTTCTCTCCATTCGTATAACTTAATCCCAGATTTCAACAAGTCGTTTAGTAGGTAATCAGTAGCATTTTTTGCCAAACCTACATCTGAAATGGCACCCAAAACAATCCTAATATCTACCCCTCGATTTGCCGCTTTTTTCATAAGGAGTATCAATGAAATTGATGGTATAAAATAGCTTGTAACAAGGGTGATTTGTTCATTTGCATTCTTTATGTGAGATTTATATTGTTTAGATATACCAAGTTTTGCTTGACTCCAATTATTTTGCAAAACCCTCGCTATTATGGGTCCTTCAGTTATTGAAGGATTTAAGGAATGTTGTTTGCTTTTTGTTTTTTTACCTTGAGCCTTCCTTAAGGTTTCAATACATATTTGATTTATATCTGCCGAGAGGCTTCCTTCGATAAATATGGCATAATCTAGCCAAGGTGTTTTTTTATCTAAGAAGCTATAGTTATCTGAAATATTAATGCCACCTACAAGCGCATATTTTCTATCAATGCAAACAATTTTATGGTGCATGCGAAGACCCATTTTGAAAAGATTATTGAATCTGATAGGGGAGTAGAAATTGACAACAATAGGATGGTTTGATAATTTTTTTAGCCAATCCGAATTGAAATTTTTACTTCCATATGCATCCAAAACTAAGGATATTTTTACTCCTCTGTTTGCAGCAATGATGAGCGCTTCTCTGACCGTTTCACCAGTTTCGTCAGGCTCAAAAATATACACTTGCAGGTGGATTTCATTTTGAGCATTTTCTATCAATTCAAGAAGTTTTAAGAAATATTGATCACCACTTCTAAGCAATTCGATTTTATTGCCATAACGATAGGGATGAACACCCGGTTTTGATTTAAACATGGCAAAGCATTATTATTAGACCTATAACGCTGTAAAACCTTTCCACATATAATAACATTATTAGGTACTTGAATTATCCATTTTTATCATAAGCCTTAATGATATCTTTTACTAGTTTATGCCTTACTACGTCCTCATATGTAAGGTATTGAAAAACTATTCCATCAATATTCTCAAGGATATTTACCGCTTTGACCAAACCTGATTGTTGTTTTTTAGGTAAATCAATTTGGGTTAAATCTCCTGTGATGATAAACTTGGCATTGGGTCCCATACGTGTTAAAAACATTTTGAGTTGCAGGTCTGTGGCATTTTGAGCCTCATCTAAAATCACATAAGCATTGTCTAGTGTCCTTCCACGCATAAAGGCCATAGGGGCGATTTCAATAACCCTTGTTTCAATGAATTGCTTTAGTTTTTCTGGCTGTATCATGTCATCCAATGCATCATACAATGGACGTAAATAAGGGTCTATTTTTTCTTTTAAATCTCCTGGAAGAAAACCTAAACTCTCACCGGCCTCTACTGCAGGACGGGCTAAAATAATGCGTTTTATTTCTTTATTCTTTAATGCTTTTACGGCAAGTGCTACTGCAGTATATGTTTTTCCAGTACCTGCAGGTCCAATGGCAAATAAAATGTCATTATTTGCTAGTAATTCAACCATTTTTCGTTGGTTGGGTGTTTTGGCTCTGATGATTTTACCCCCATTACCATGAAGAATGATATCACTATTTTCAGTTATCTGCAAATCTGTTTCAGTAGCTATTCCTGAGAATAAGGCCTGCATTTGAACTTCACCAATACTTCCATACCGGTTCAAATGCTTAATAAGTTTTTCAAGTTTATCCTCAAAAATACCCATTTCGGTGTCATCTCCACTTAAAAAAATAGTATGACCGCGACTTAAAATTTTAAGCTTCGGAAAGTGGGTTTGAAAGGTTTTTAGGTGTTTATTATGTGAACCCCACAATTGGGCAGGCTCAATATCTTCGATTAACAGTTCGCGTGAATTCAAATTATATATAATATGGTGTTAAAGATTATTTTTGCTCGAATTTATAAAAAATAGAATTAATAATTGTCACTAATTAGCATTACATCCGATTTTGGTTCAGACAGTCATTATGTAGCCGCATTGAAAGCTCATATTCTAGGTGTGCTGCCGGGTGCTTCTATTTTGGATATAAGCCACAATATTACTTCTCATAACATTCTTCAGGCTGCTTTTGTTGTTAGAAATTCATATAAGAATTTTCCTGTAGGATCCGTTCATTTAATAGCCGTTGATAGCAATATTCACAAATACAAAAAGTATTTAGTTTTAGAACATGCAGGTCAATATTTTATCACCTCT
>CANHJJ010000256.1 GCA_947460565.1 Bacteroidota bacterium | reverse complement strand
CAATAGCTTAAAAGTGATCGAAAGTCATTTTAGGGAAAAATTGGGTAGTTAATATTTACTATTTGGTAAATTGGGTTGCCATTACCACCCTCACTTTTAACTTGGTTCCAGTAGCTAAAATATCAACCAAATCTTGAATATTTAATTCTGCGTCCATTCGCAACACAATGGTTGGATCGGGCATTGAAGATGTCTCGCGCTTGATAGCATTTTCCAAATCAGCTGGTACAATCAATTTATTATTTAGGTAGTATTCTTTCTCTTTGTTAACGGTAAGTGTTACTTGCTGTTTATTGAAAGCCACATTGTTTTTGGCTTTAGGTAGCAACACCTTTATTACACTAGGATTGGCCAAGGTAGATACAATAAGAAAAAACAGCAACAAGAAGAACATGATGTCGTTCAACGATGATGTTGCTACTTCTGCCTCAAATCTTTTTTTACGTCTAAATTTCATTCTATTTAATTTTTATGTTTTTAATAAAATCGGGTCCACCGAATTCAGAAAAAAAATTTAGCTGTCTAACATATCTACAAAGTCAACCGCAGTTTGTTCCATTCTGTGACTGAATCTATCAATCATGCTGTTTAAAATGTGGTAACCCACATAAGCCATCACACCCACAATAAGACCTGCACATGAGGTAATCATTTTTTGGTATAAACCATTGGCAATAACACTGATATCGAAGTTATTACTTACTGATATATCATAGAAAATTTTAATTACACCTAAAATGGTTCCAATAAATCCTAACATGGGGGCAATACCCGCTGTAATACCTAAAAACGTAAGGTTTTTTTCAAGTTTCGACATTTCAAGAGAAGCCATGCTTTCCATCGCACTTTCAATATCTTTAATGGGTTTACCTAAGCGCATGACTCCTTTTTCAACCACTCGACTTATAGGAGAGTTTACCCTTTGGCAATAGGCAATAGATGCCTTTACATCACCTTTTGCTAAAAGGTCTTTTAGGTTGTGTAGAAAATTATTTTCATGTTTACCAGCGTTTCTGATGTACACAAATCTTTCAATTATAAAGTATATGCTAAGAACCGAAAGAAGGCCGATTGGTATCATGATAATACCCCCTTTTCCTAACATATCTAATAAACTTAAACTCTGGTTTTCCATATGGTTAATTGTAGTGATTTTAATAAAAACGAAACTAACAGGGCGAATGGTATAAAATTTTTGCAGTTACAAACACATTGTTTAAAGCAAACCACATTTTTCTAATAAATTGAGCAAAAATAAATGCCAAATCTGGGTAATTGGATTTTGCAAAAAACTTTAAAACATAGGATAATATACTGATTTTCTGAATATTTAAAAACTTTGCTTTTCGAGATGTCAACTCCTATATTTGCCGTCCTTAGAAAAATTAGGAATTATTAACAGAACACACACATAAAATGAAAAGTAAAGGAGCCGTTAAATTTTTTGCCATTGCCCTTGCGGTAGTTAGCATTTTTCAGCTGTCGTTTACATGGGTAACGTACCGTGCTGAACAGAAAGCTAAAGATTTTGCCAATGGTGATTTAGTAAAAGAAAGGTATTATTTAGACTCGATCAGCCGCGATGTTATTTACAACATAGGTTTTGCTAAATATACTTATTTGCAATGTAAAGAACGTGAACTAAACTTAGGACTTGACTTACAAGGTGGTATGAATGTAACCCTTGAAGTTAGCTTAAGCGATTTAGTGAAAGCTTTAGCAAACAACAACCCTGATGCTGCTTTCAACAAAGCTGTTGAAGCTGCAAAAGAGAAACAAAAAACCAGTACAAAAGACTATATCACTCTATTCAATGAGTCGTATAATGAGGTTGCGCCTGGTGGAAAGTTGTCTGCTATTTTTGCAAATCCATCGAACAAGGAAAAAATCAAATTAACATCCTCAAATGATGAGGTAATTAAATATGTGCGTGATGAAGCAAATGGCGCAATCGATCGTTCGTTCCAAATTCTTCGTTCGCGTATTGATAAATTTGGTGTAACCCAACCGAATATTCAAAAATTAGAAGGTTCTGGACGTATATTGGTTGAATTACCTGGTGTTGACAATCCTAACCGTGTACGTAAGCTATTACAAGGTTCTGCTAAACTTGAGTTCTACGAAACTTTTGACAATCCAGAAGGATTTAAATATTTATCAGCGGCTAATGATATTTTGAAAAAATTAAATATTGCTGAAGTAAAAACTGATACAAGTGCAACTGCAGAAGTAGCCTCAGATACTACAAAAAGTGCTTTGGCTAGCCTAGGTGGAAGCAAAGCAGAACCTGTGAAGACAGATTCGGCTAAAGCTAAAAAAGATACAGCTGCTGCACAAGCTAAGAGCTTCGAGGAATTTTCTAAAGAAAATCCTTTGTTTGCCTACTTGCGTCCTTATGCTGATGATAAAGGAACTTTGGTTGAAAAAGGTTCATCAGTTGGAACTGCTGCTATCAGAGATACTGCTCGTATCAATGCTATGTTGAATCGCCCTGAGGTTAGATTGGCCTTACCAAACAATATCAAATTTGCTTGGGAATACAAAGCTATTGGCGAAAACGGTGTG
Organism: Bacteroidota bacterium; assembly: GCA_947460565.1. GTDB lineage: Bacteria > Bacteroidota > Bacteroidia > UKL13-3 > UKL13-3 > RGVD01. Next base: position 1,337 of record CANHJJ010000256.1, on the reverse strand, counting down.
GCTGTTATTATGCATGCCTTGAAAACAGGTCGTGATGGAGGTGCTTCATTAACTGGAGATAAAGTGGTTGATGCTCGTAGAGATATTTCTCAAACAGGTCAAGTTGAAGTAAGCATGACCATGAATGGTGAAGGTGCTAAAATCTGGAAAAACTTAACCAAAGCGAATATTGGACATTCTATCGCAATCGTTTTGGATGATGTGGTTTACTCATCTCCAAACGTGCAAAACGAGATTCCAAATGGACGCTCATCAATCACTGGAAGCTACACACAAGAAGAAGCAGGTGACTTAGCAAATATTTTGAAAAGTGGTAAATTACCTGCTCCTACAAGAATCGTAGGTGAGGCAGTTGTAGGACCAACTTTAGGAAAAGAAGCCATCACATCTGGTTTAATTTCATTTGTAATTGCTTTGATCGCTATCTTATTATTTATGGGATTCTATTACAACAAAGCAGGTTGGGTTGCCGATTTAGCTTTGTTTGCTAACGTATTCTTTGTGGTAGGTGTACTCACCTCTTTAGGTGCTGTATTAACCTTACCTGGTATTGCTGGTATTGTGCTAACCATTGGTATGTCGGTGGATGCAAACATTCTAATTTTCGAGCGTGTTCGAGAAGAATTACATCACGGTGGTAAAAATATTAAAAATGGTATTGCAGATGGTTTCTCACATGCGATGTCATCTATCTTAGACTCTAACATCACAACCTTATTATTAGGTATAATCCTTTATATTTTTGGAACTGGACCCATCCAAGGTTTTGCTACAACCCTTATCATTGGTATTATCTCTTCAATGTTCTGTGCCATCTTCATCACTCGTTTGATGTTTGATTATTTATTAGAGAAAAACAGTGTAATCACTTTCTGGACTAAAGCTACAGAAAATACATTCAAAAATATCAATATTAATTTTGTTGGTAATCGTATGAGATACTATATGTTCTCTGGTGTTATCATCGCAATGGGTGTGGTATTCTTCTTTATAAATCATGGTTTCCATTTTGGTGTTGATTTCAAAGGTGGTCGCATGTATGTTGTAAGATTTGAAAAAGCGATGGAAACAGAAACCATCAAAACAAACTTACGTGAGTCATTAGGCGATGCTCCAGATGTGAAAACTTATGGTAGCGACTTTGATCAAAAAATTACTACTTCATACTTAATCGAAGACCAAGCTGAAGATGCTGAGCAAAAAGTACAAGCAGCTTTAAAAGCAGGTTTAGACAAAACAGGTGTGAAATATGAAATTATTAGCTCAAATAAAGTGGGTGAAACGGTTTCAGCTGATATCAAATCAAAAGCATTATACGCTATTATTTTCTCATGTAT
>CANHJJ010000255.1 GCA_947460565.1 Bacteroidota bacterium | reverse complement strand
TTTGTCTGACTATCAAATATTTATAAACATTTTAATTAACACTTTATTATCCCGAACTCAGGTTATTATGAATATAATTCAATTTTTGAATAGCAATTTCTTTACTTTTTATTTTAATTGTTCTTGCTCATCTTTCCCAGAAATGATAAGCCCTGTCGTTTTGGGTTGAAATGTAGTTTTTCAACAATTCACTATTTTTTGATAGAAGGTATTTTTTGAACGCATGTCCAGTAAACTTGCCTGCGTTCAGGGTTTATCCTAATATAGTTGGTAACGCTGCGCTAAACACCTACCATAGGCAAATTTTTTAAACCAAATTTCTCTAACCCAATCCTCTTTCCTAAATATTGTCGTAGCTTCATTGCCTAGTTTTCATTTAATTTGAAATCATTTTGTTTATAGCCTATACCCATGACGGATTACCAAGTATTTAAAATCAACTGCCCTTCTAGCATGTCAGAAATAGTGATAGCCGAGTTGGCAGATATTGGCTTTGAGGGATTTATTGAAAACGAAGAAGGCTTTGAGGCTTATTTGGTAAAAGATACTTTTGATGCAGAACTATTTTATGGCCTTTGCCAAAAATATGGCATCGACAAAGACATGGTTTCAGAGCAAAACATCCCTGCTCAAAACTGGAATGCCATCTGGGAAGCGGATTTTGAACCCATTATCATCAATGATGACATAGTGGTGAAGGCACCCTTTCACAGTTTAAGCAAAACCTATAAACATGAAATAACCATACAGCCCAAGAATACATTTGGCACGGGCCATCACGAAACCACGCAATTGGTTTTGGGTCTGATGCAATCCATCAACTTTAAAGATAGAGATGTGTTTGATTATGGCTGTGGTACAGGGGTTTTAGGCTTTTTTGCTGCGCAATTGGGGGCAAAACAAATAATGGCCATAGATATTGATGATTGGTCGGCAGACAATGTATTGGAAAATGCTAAGCTCAATCAAATCGACAATTTGCATTTTGAACAAGGCACCCTTGACCAAATAGATTTGTCAAAAAAGTATGATGTCATTCTAGCCAATATCAATAAAAACATCCTGGTAAGTAGTTTTGAAAAGCTTGCTCATATTTCTAAAACAGGCACCTGTATGCTTATAAGTGGTTTTTATGAGTCTGATTTACAAGATTTGATTGTAGAAGCAAAAAAGCATCACTTTACTTTTAACACTCACCAAACCAAGAATACTTGGTGTGTTGCGGTTTTCAGTAAATAGCTAATTGTAAATTTTTTTTATCTTACTTGTATAAATTTGAAGATTGGTCCCAAACTTGCGTTTCTATATTATTAAATACTACATTTGTAAACTAAAATTTAAAACCCAAAAAATGAAAAAAACAATCAAAACATTATTATTTTTATTCGTAGCCAGCTCATTGGTAATGGTATCATGTAAAAAAGACGATACCACAACAGGAACAACAACTGTTCCTAATGGTCCAGTTATTACTTTAAAAGACAGTTTTGCAACTGGTGACTATGATTTAAAAACCCAAAATTCAATATTAAATGTAAACGTAACTGCTCAATCGGGAACCATCCTTGTAACCAACAAAATCGAAAGACAAGTTAATTCAACTGCAGCTACTACTTTATCAAGTGGTAATGTAATGGCTACACAAATCAACGGATTTTCATTGTCTATACCTGTTTCAAGTTTGCTAACTGGTGTAACACTTGTTCCAGGCACAATGGTTACTTTTACTTATTCAGTAACAGATAGCAAAGCACAAACAACCAAAACTTCAATTACTTATACTGCTGTTCAAAATAATTCAATTGCTACATCTAATTTAATCGAATTAGGTGCACAAACCAATACTATGGTTGAGTACAAATTTTTAGGTATTGCTGATAATTTTACGGCATATACTTCAGGTGCTAATGGCACAGCAAAAGCTAATTCAGCAAAAGTTGATTTTGTTTACTATTATGGTGCTACTGGATTAAATTCATTTGCAGCGCCTGCTAATGTTGATGGTGCGCAAGTAATTTGGGGTAACGAAATTGGTGGATGGGCTACAAAAAATGCTACCCAATTTAAAACCACTTCAATTACAAAAGTTCAATTCTTGAATTATAAAGATAATTTGAAAACCAATGTACTTATCAATACAGTTGATTTCTCTGCTGGTGCTGTTGATAAAATAACTGCTATCAAGCAAGATGATGTAGTTGCATTTAAAACGGCTTCAGGCACTCAAGGTTTAATTTATTTTTCAGCTGTAGCTGCTGATAATACTGGTTCAACCAAAGTATACCTAATGTACTAATTCAATTCGTATTTATATCGAAACGCTGCTTTAGCAATAAAGCAGCGTTTTTTTATGCAGGTTTGTGTGTTATTAACTATTTTTTTGCTCTTAGCTAAAGCGTATATTTTTGCCTCATGTCACCTTACATAATCCTTTCATCAGTAGTAGGATATTTTGCCTTGTTACTTTTAATTGCGTGGTACACCAGTCGTAATGCCAGCTCTGACTCTTATTTTATAGGCAACAAACAATCGCCTTGGTATATTGTAGCTTTTGGCCTTATTGGAGATTCACTATCAGGCGTTACCTTTATTTCGGTGCCTGGTGCAGTGGGTACGAATCAGTTTAGTTATATGCAAATGGTCCTTGGTTATGTGATAGGTTATTTGGTTATTTCACAGGTTTTATTGCCTCTATATTATCGACTGAATCTAACATCAATCTATGGCTATTTACAACAACGTTTTGGTACCTCTTCCCAAAAAAGTGGCTCTTTCTTTTTCCTTGTATCACGTTTGGTAGGTGCTGCTTTTAGGCTCTACATAGCTTTAATTGTTTTGGATGTATATTTCTTTTCTTCATTTCATATACCCTTTGCCCTTTCAGCAGCCATAGTGATTGCCTTAATTTTGTTGTACACTTATAAAGGTGGTATAAAAACCCTTGTGTGGACAGATACACTGCAATCGGGTTTTCTATTATTAGGTGTAATTTTTTCTATTTATTTTGTTTGTAAAGAGCTTCACTTAAATCTAGCTGAAACTTTTGTTGCAGTAAAACAAAGTCCATATAGCCAAGTATTTTTCTTTGATGATTGGATGAGTAAAAATCACTTTATAAAACAGTTTATGGGTGGAATGTTTATTGCCATTGTTATGACAGGACTTGATCAAAACATGATGCAAAAGAATTTGAGTTGTAGAAGTCTTGGTGATGCACAGAAGAATATCCGTTGGTTTAGTGTGGTGGTGGTTTTTATCAATTTGCTTTTTGTTTCGTTAGGTGCTTTGCTCTATTTGTATGCCCAACAAAATGGTCTTGATATACCAGCTAAAACAGATCAGCTTTTTCCTAGCATTGCACTTAACAATGTGGGAGGCGTAGGTGCTATTGTTTTTATTTTAGGTATTACTGCTGCCACCTTTAGCAGTGCAGATAGCGTTTTAACTACCCTTACCACTTCTTTTTGCATTGATTTTTTAGGTTATGATGAGAAGCACGAGACGGCAATTTTAAAAAGAAAGAGGCAATTGATACACATAGGTTTTGCAATATTGCTTTTGTTATTGATTGTGCTTTTTAAAGAACTTAACAATGATGCTGTCATAAATCAAGTATTCAAATTTGCAGGTTACACTTATGGACCTCTTTTAGGAATGTTTGCTTTTGGCTTGTTCAGCAAGCGCTTCGTCATGGATAAATGGGTACCCTTTATTTGCTTGGTATCACCCATTGTTTGTTATGTATTGGACGCCAACTCTAAACAATGGTTTGGCGGTTATCAATTTGGCAATGAACTACTCATAGCCAATGGGCTCATAACCTTTGTAGGGTTAATGATAATCTCTAGAAACCGTAACCTCTAGATAGTCTAATTTTAAAAAAAAGTCTATCTTCATTGAGTTTATTTTGGGGGAA
>CANHJJ010000254.1 GCA_947460565.1 Bacteroidota bacterium | reverse complement strand
TTTAAAAATAATTGGTAAGCAAACTCGCTATCATCACATATCATCAAATCAAATGGGTATCCTCCATAATTACCTGAAAGTCCATTGTCATTGGATAGAACAGAAGAAAACAATGGCTGTTGACTTAAACTCTCAATAGCTTCTTCTCGATTGGCTACTGAGGCCGTTATTTGTATTCTTTCAATCACTTCGCAGCGTCTGCGCATATCTCCACTTATCGAGATTTGCCTAATACTACTGATGTATTTTTGTAAATCGTTTATCAATAAATTGGCAATAGGTTCGAGTTTGGCATAATGAAACTTATTGGCACTAGCAAAAATAAATTCAATCTCTTTGATTACATTCAACTGACTTTTTAGTCCGAATCCTTTTGCTTGTGCCAAGCGGTTTTCTTTGCAGGCATATAGCAATTCGCCAATACTTTCAATACCCAGCTCTTTCCATATATGCGCTACTTTTTTAGGACCAATACCCTTAATACGCATAATTTGAATGACTCCTTCAGGTGTATTTGCCAACAAATCATTTAAGTCGGCAAAGCTACCTGTATTACAAATCTCAAATATTTTGGCAGCCAGTCCCTTGTTCAATCCTTCCGTTTTTTCAAGCTCTTCAATGCTTTTTCCAAATAGGGTCACTCCCATTTTATCTACCCTAAATGAGGCACTGGCAAATTGTTTCACCTTAAATGGGTTGCCGTCATGCAATTCGTATAAGTCGGCATAATGTTTTAAAATATCGGCTATGTCGGAGTTGGTCATTGTTATTTGTTAAATCGTTAATTCGTTATTGAGTTGCTTGGTTATTTTGTTATTTGTTATTGCTAATTAAGTTATTGGTTAATGCGAATTCGTAATTATTAATTCTCAATTCGTAATTGATTAGCTTCTTTTATTGGTTCTGAGCAAATGTAACAAACTGCATCTTACAATATCGCCCATACTGCGGGCTTTCAAAAATCTATCGCTTTGGTAATGTGCCGCTAGTTCTTGTTTTAGGTTGTTAATATTTTCAGCAGGTGCAATATCATCATGGCTCATGGCCTTAAGCAAATCAAAAATAACTTTTTTTGATGAACGCATTCTGCTCACCATCACAGCTCTCTCCTCACGCTGATACTGCCTGATGCTCTCAAGGCTGATGTGCTTTTGCACCAATTCGATATAGGCCTTGTTTTGTTTATAAAACTGAGGCAAATAAATATTTTTTCGGCCTTCGTAAGCTTGTTGATCAAAGTCGATAGAGCGTATGCGGTAGTTGGTTTCTTCAAAATCAGGGGTGATTTGAATTACAAAATTACTTGAATGCATATCGCCCAAAAGAATAATGAGGCAACGCTCATTAAATTTCACAAACTCCTTAGATAAACGTATTGGGTTAAAGTTTTCTTTATCAAAATAATTTCTCACAAAATCATCTCCTGGAATTCCCGCAATGTGCTCTTCGATCAATGTATTGCCACTCACAAGATAATGAATGCGGTTGGGTGATAGCAGGTGCTCTAGTTCCAACCCGTATATCCTTGATGCGTCTGCATTTTTCACATAGAAATAATCAAAATTATCGTTCAACTTATTTACCACGCGCACCCTGAAAGGAGCAGTATTACCATATAAACAATTATCAATTCGCTCAATAAATAAGTGCTTCATCACTTCTACATCACCACCTACTTTTAGCAAGGCATAAATATGTATCAAATCATTATGAATATGTTCTACATCCGAAGGTGCATAGATACAGGTCTCCCACAGTGTGTCTTTTCCTTTCTTGTCATACAATGCCACTCTCTCTTTGAAATTTTTTAGATCAATATATTGCAGAGGAATATCCGTAGCACGGGCATGAGAGGCGAGGTATTTTCGCAAATGTTGGCTAGTGCCGAAGCTTACTTTTTTCTTACTTATATGAGGCAAGGTGGGATAGTTTTTGATTGATAGATGATGGTAATGATTTTATCAGTATGCAAAATAGCATTTTTAACCAATAAATGAATTTGAATCAACGATGAAATGAGTTCTGAAAGCGTTGTTACATTTCGAACATTCAAAAACCAAAAAATAATTAATTACCTTCCTATGCATATGCTGCCTGCATTTGCAGCATTTTCTTGGCCAATAAATATAAATACCCAAAACAACAAGTATAGAAATGATAATACCTGTATAAAATATATTTCCATTCCAATTTGAGCAACATCCAAATATAATAATCAAAACAGACAAAAGGAAAAGAGACATAATTAGAATTTTTCTTTCTTGTTTAATTTGGTTTGATTTTATTGAATCCATTTTGAAAATTATTCTTTTTATAAATTTCAGTTGGCTTTAGCCAACTGCACAAATCAAATACTCCGATTGGCTTTAGCCAAATATTAAATATGGCTAAAGCCCATTTGCTATTTATTTTTGTTCCATGAGCTAAAGCTCATGGTAATAGATAAAATGCTTCTTTATTTCTTTTTTAGCTGAAGCTCATGGTAAGAGATAAAATGCTTTTTTATCTCTTTTTAGCTAAATCTCATGGCAATAGATTATACCCTTTAAACAATATCAGTTCTCAGAATTGTTACAATTATATTTTTCTATAAACTCATTTATTTCTGTAGTAAAAGATTTTTTAGCATGATGAATTTCTTGGTTGTGAATGTATCTTCTCACCCTTTCTACTTGACTTTCGCTGACACCAACAGCCCAATAATCATCTTGCCACATGAAATAATTTTCAGTCAGTTTATTCTTATTGACCCAAAAGGAAGATTCGCCTTTAATTAATTGAACCACTTTACTAATTGTTTGATCTCTTTTCAATGAAATTATACAATGAGCATGTTCGCTATAACCATTTACACAATCAAGCCAAATATCTTTATCGAGTGCATTTTGTTTTATGTGTTGAAAAACCTGCTTTCTAAGTTCGACAGAATTTAGAAAAGGCTCTCTGTTCTTTGTAGTAAAGACAATATGTATATAAACTCTTACCCAGCTCATATATTTAAAGGGTGATTTTTGTTCTGCCTATTTTTGTCATTTTCGTTGGCTTAAGCCAACGAAAATGACAAATGAATGATTTGTATATTATTCAACAATCATTTTCTTATAAATGCTGCCTTTTTCGGTTTCAATTTGAACTATGTATATACCAGTTTCTAGTGAATTTACCTTCAATTGATGAATCCTATTTTCCTTTTGCATTTCTTCATTAAATACCTGCTTACCGGCAATGTCATACACATAAATTTTATTTATTATAATCTCACTTTCAGTCTCAATGGTAAAAGTTCCTTTGTTAGGATTGGGATAAAGTTTCACTGATTTCTCATTCAATATTTCATCCATCCCAGTGGTTTGTTTAGGTGGTGGTGGAAGTTTAAAAGATTCGATACCATCTTTAATGTCAAGGGAAGATCCTTGATCAGCACCATATCCTAAACCTCTGCGAGCAAAGGCTTTCCATAGTAAATCTTTATTTGCAAAATTATTCAATAGAGAATCTGCTAGTAAAATAGCATCCCTTGCATCAATAAATCCTGGAGAACAAGGTTGCAACTTAAGACCTTCCATCACCAATTTCATAGTTTTATTGTTTCCACCATTGCCATTGTAAATATCATTGCTGAAACCATATTTATCAGACATATCCCAAAATATATCATACAACATTGAACACCAAACAAAACCTATATAGTGTACTTCGCTATTTTCTTTGCCTTTGATACTATCATAAGTAACAGGATTGATGACTAAGCTTCGACTATATTTATAAGTTCTGATTCCTAAACCTGTTGTATCTTCACCACGTAAATACATTCCTATTCCTCTACCCATTTGAGGGTTATCATAAGAGTGAGAAGTTAAAGCCAATGCAAAAAAATCACTCCAACCTTCTCCTCCTTGTTCTGCATTGCTTAAGCAACTAGTATT
>CANHJJ010000253.1 GCA_947460565.1 Bacteroidota bacterium | reverse complement strand
AATTGCTATTTTGATGGTGCCATAAGAGATATAAGTAGCATCAAGCTGATTGAAGAGCAATTGATTCAAGCAAAAGAAATGGCCGAGGCCGCAGCCAAAGCCAAGGGTTTATTCCTCTCTACAATGAGTCATGAAATCAGGACACCGATGAATGCTGTAATCGGTATTGCAAATTTATTACTTAATGAAAACCCTACTAAGGAGCAATTAGAAAGTTTACAAACTCTTAAATTTTCTGCAGAGAGTTTAATGTACCTAATTAATGATATTTTAGACTTTAGTAAGATTGATGCAGGTAAGATTGAACTTGAAAGTACTGAATTTAACCTGAGCCAATTATTAGTAAATATTAAACAATCATTTATTTCAAAAGCAGAAGAAAAAGGCCTAAAACTTCACTTGCAAATAGACCCTGAATTGCCACAAATATTAATTGGAGATCCAATTAGAGTAGCTCAAATCGTTACCAATTTAATAAGCAATGCAGTTAAATTTACAGAAATTGGTGAAATAAATCTTGAAGCAAAAGTAATAGAGAATACTTCAGAAAGCACCGTTATAAACTTCAATATAAAGGATACAGGAATAGGTATACCACCAGACAAAATACCATACATATTTGAACATTTCATTCAAGCAAGCAGCGATACAACCCGAAAGTACGGGGGTACAGGCTTGGGATTAGCTATCACTAAAAAGTTAATTGAACTATTTGATAGTCAAATTTCGGTTAAGAGCGATGTCGGAGTGGGCACAAAATTCATTTTTGACTTAAGATTCATTAAAAGTGATCAATTAAATTTAATAATTGAACCTAAGAAGCTTATCAAGATAGAACCTCTTACGGGAATGAAAATACTTCTAGTAGAGGATAATAATATTAATGTATTTGTGGTTACTCGTTTTTTGAAGAATTGGGATATTGCTTATGATGTTGCCCAAAATGGTGCCATTGCATTAGACATGCATCACAAAAACAGGTATGATTTAGTATTGATGGATTTGCAAATGCCCGTGATGGACGGATATGAAGCGACCACAGCAATTCGATTAAGAGATAAAAAAACACCAATTATTGCCTTAACTGCAAATGCCTTTAGCGATATAAAACTAAAAGTAATGGAAGTGGGAATGAATGATTATATTACCAAGCCATTCGATCCCGATGACCTTTATAAAAAAATCAAAGCTTGTCAAAGTTTAAAGAACAATGGACTTTTAAAATTATTTTAATACGCGGTTTTAGAATTCCAAATTTTATTACATACTAAATTAAAATTACTAAATTTGAAAGCCAAAAAAATCCATTGAAAAAATTTGTCTACATAGTATGCTGCATCTTGCTGTATTTGGCAAATACAAATACGGTAAAATCACAGCCTTGTGTGGATTCCCTTCGGATTTCACCATATTACCCATGTCCAGATCCAACATTTTATCCTGTTTGCGGATGCGATGGCAAAACCTACAGAAATGATTGTGATGCTAAATATAAAAATGGCGTGAACTCCTGGACTGCAGATGGTCCTTGCAGTGGTTTCGAATTTGATATTTTACCAACAATCGTTACAAATGAGAGCTTTTTAAACTTTGCATTGGTTCAAAGTATTGATTACCCCTCTACCTTAAATATCGTTGATACATATGGAAAAATAATGTATTACCGAACCTTACCAGCACAAAAGCGAATTGAGCTCCAAATAAATGACTTCATGAGCTGGCAAGTTGGGGTTTATATCATGATTGTTTACAATGGAAAAGGAACCTATCGTTACCAAAAATTTGTAAAAGTTGGCTATTAGAACTTTATTTGCACCTCATAATCAGACAAAAAACAAGTTTATCAACTTTTTTAACATTTTGTTGTGAATTAATAAATCATCACCTATTTTTGCCACCCCTAATTAAAAGAGAATAGTAGTGGATTCATTAAGTTACAAAACAATATCAGCTAATAAAGCGACTGTTACCAAAAATTGGTTCGTTGTTGATGCTGAAGGATTAACCTTGGGTAGATTTGCCAGCAAGGTAGCAAGTATGTTGCGCGGTAAGCACAAAGCTAGTTTTACACCACACGCTGACTGTGGAGATTGTATCATAGTTGTAAATGCTGATAAAGTTCGTTTAACAGGAAATAAGTTATCAGAAAAAGAATATAGTTTCTACTCTGGTCACCCAGGAGGATTGCGCACTGAAACTGCTAAACAATTACTCAGCCGCAGACCAACTTACGTAGTTGAGCATGCCATTAAAGGAATGTTACCAAAAACCAAATTAGGTAGCGAAATGTTCCGTAATTTACATGTATATCAAGGTGCTGAACATCCACATGGGGCACAACAACCAAAACCATTAATATTTTAATAAAGACAAATGGAAATTAATAACGCATTAGGAAGACGTAAAACCGCTATAGCTCGTGTATATTTAACAGCCGGCACAGGTAAGGTTACGATTAACAAGAAAGATATTAAAACGTATTTTGCATCATTAACATTGCAAAATGCTGCTTTAAAGCCATTTGAAGTAACTAACACAATGGGTCAATTTGACGTTACTGTGCATGTTAATGGTGGTGGTACCGCTGGTCAAGCAGGTGCTGTAAGTTTAGGAATTACCCGTGCATTGGTTAAATTTAATGCAGAATTAAAACCTGCATTGAAAGCATCAGACCTTACAACGCGTGATCCACGTATGGTTGAGCGTAAAAAACCAGGTCAGAAAAAAGCTCGTAAGCGTTTCCAATTTGTTAAGCGTTAATATTTATTATAAAAAAAGATGTCTAGAATTAGTACAGAAGAATTGTTGGAAGCAGGTGTTCACTTTGGTCACCTTACCCGCAAATGGAATCCAAAAATGGCTCCGTATATTTTTATGGAGAAAAATGGTATTCACCTTATAGATTTACAAAAAACAGCTGTAAAGTTGGATGAAGCTTCGCAAGCTATTAAAAATATCATCAAAAGTGGACGTAAAATAATGTTCGTAGCTACTAAAAAACAAGCTAAAGAAATTATTGAAACAGAAGCAAAACGTGTAAACATGCCTTTCGTAACTGAGCGTTGGTTAGGTGGTATGTTAACCAACTTCCCTACTGTACGTAAATCAATCAAGAAGTTACAAACTCTTGATAAAATGAGTACTGATGGAACTTATGTTAATATCAATAAAAAAGAGCGTTTGATGATTGAGCGTGAAAAAGAAAAATTACATAGACTTTTAGGTGGTATTTCAGATATGAATCGCTTACCAGCAGCTCTGTTTATTGTTGATATCAAACGTGAACACATTGCAGTAGCAGAAGCTCACAGGTTAAACATTCCTACTTTTGGTGTGGTTGATACAAACTCTGATCCTACTGTAGTAGATTACCCTATTCCAGCTAATGATGACGCAGCAAAATCAATTGCATTGATAGCTAAATACATTACAGATGCTATCGTTGAAGGGATGAGCGAACGTAAAAAAGAAAAAGAAGAAACAGACGCTGAAAAAGGAGTAATAGCTGAAGAAGCATAATAATTACGAATTTACAGTTTGATATAAAGAGAATTTGAAACTTACATCCTGTAAACTTTCAAGTTCTCTTTTTTTTAATACAACATCAATAAATAACAATAAAATAAAATGAGCATAACAGCAGCAGACGTAAATAAGCTTCGCCAATTAACAGGTGCGGGCATGATGGATTGCAAAAAAGCATTGACTGAAAGCAATGGAGATTTTGAAGCAGCCATTGACTATTTAAGAAAAAAAGGTGCTAAAGTTTCAGCGGCACGTGCTGATAGAGAAGCAAAAGAAGGTGCAGTAATAGCAAAAACTTCAGCTGATAAAAAATATGGTGTAATTATACAATTAAGCTGCGAAACTGATTTCGTAGCAAAAAACGAAGATTTCGTAAAATTTGCTAACCAAATAGCAGACTTAGCTTT
>CANHJJ010000252.1 GCA_947460565.1 Bacteroidota bacterium | reverse complement strand
CCAAATCGGAAATTACCACAAAACAAGAACCAATAAAAATCCCAGAAAAATGGACCAATTCCTATTCCTCCGACCAAAAATGGCTTGCGTTGTACGAAGAAACAAGTGAGGCCTTTTTAACAGGCTGGATAAATGAATTTATTAAAAACCCCAATGCAAGTATTTCTCGTGAAGAATTGCTGTTTGCGTATAGAAGAAGAATGGAAAAAATCTTTTATGAAACACCCTCATTTATCGAATTCTGCTGTAATGAACTTGGAAACTCAAAAAAAATGAATGAATTTATAATCAAATTCAAGTCAAATGTTCAATGATTTTTTTATGGTTAATTCAAGAGTATTAACACCCATATTGAGATTCATCATAGTAAACACTTGTATAGTAGACTGAATAATTATCATCATCTAAATAACCTACAATACCTTCGTAATCATTATAAATTATTATTTCTCCAATTTGAAAATCATTGTCATACATTGATTCAATCTTTGTGTAACCGAGGTAGGCTGAACCAACTGGTAATTTACACCAGCCTAATATTTGACCGCCTTGTCCATCGGGATCTGCTTTACAGAAAAAAGCTAAATTCCTTCCTCCATTTGTAGACTCAAGGAATATAACATAATCATATCTTTCTTTATCTGAATAATCTTGATTAAAATGATATTTCAAAACGCTTCTATAACCACTACTTTGAAGATGTTTAGAGAGGAATTTAAATTGAAATTTATCAGACCAACCTTTGGAATCAAGGAAATCAGAAATTGCATAATGCGCCCATTTTCGAACAAGAGCATACTCAGCATCATAATTATATGTTCCTCCCCATAATGAAGTTAATTGATTAACTTTTTCGAATGTTCCAACTGTTGGTTGTGAATCAATTTCAACAGCTATCCAACCTTCTTGCCCATTATATCTAACTTTTTGCCATAGATGAAAAAACTTTTCCTCTTTAATTGGGCCTATTTTTTCATTCAATAATTCAATCTCTGAACCAAAAGGAATTTTTGAAATTAAAGTAGAAGATACATGTGGTCCTGACCTAAGCATATGCTCCTCTCTCAAAACCCAGGCTTTTTCAGTATTTTCAATCACAGATTCATTATTATCAATATTTGGCGTTTTGTAATTAGTAAATAACAAGATACCTAAAGCCAAAACTATGCATGATACAATAAACCAAAGTAAATTATTTTTCTTTTTTGAAGGGATTGATTGACTAATAACTGATGCTTCAGGTTTATTAATTTCTGGTTTAACATACAGATGCTGACTTAATTTCGTTTTGTCTAAATCAGCAATTATTTCATCACAATTGTTATACCTTCCGTTTTTATTTTTATAGGTCGCCTTTAGAATAATTTGCCAAACATCAAAATACTCACTGCCCAAAGATTTTGTTAAAGGCACAAGATTTTCGTTTACAATACTATTGTACACCTCATATTCGGAAGATAATGTAGAATATGGACAAAATCCCGAAAGAATCTCATAGAAAGTTACACCAAGCGAGTAAATATCTGATCGTTGATCCAGTTCCTGAGCTTTCACTTGTTCAGGTGACATATAATAAACCGTTCCTATATTGGTTCCAGTTTTGGTTAGCTGACTTTTTGAATCATTAATAAGTTTCGCGATACCAAAATCTAATACTTTCACTTCATCATTTGCTGTCAATAAAATATTTGAGGGCTTAACATCTCTGTGAATAATCCCATTTTTATGAGCATAGGAAAAAGCAGAAAGGATTTTCTTGAAAATAGCTTTAGCGCGTTCAATTGGCAATGGTTGATGTAATTCTTTGATGAAATCATCCAAACCTTTACCATCAATGTATTCCATAATTAGATATAAACCATCCTCTTGCTCAAGATAATCAATAAGAGAAACAATATTTGGATGTTGCAAATGAGCCATCATCGCAGCTTCATTCTTAAATCTCTTTCTAATTTCTTCTCTTTGAGCTAATTCAGTACGTAATACTTTTATGGCTACTTTACGATTAATTGAAATATGCTTTGCTAAATAGACTGTACCCATTCCCCCTTCTCCAAGAACGGACAATATTTCGTAATTAAGTATTTGTTTTCCTATCATTTTAAAACTAAATTTCCAATTTTTATTACTCAAATTTTAAATCAACCAAATCCAATTCTTTGTATGACGTAATTTTCAAATCTTCATTCAATCCTATTTCAATTAGTACCTTGCAGGATTGCGTTTGTTGTCTTCGAACTCTATAGCAAGACATATCCAACCAAAATGTCCAATAATTTATTCCATTTTGATTTCGGCTAAAATTAACTTTATTATCCACAATATTTGCTTTCCTGTCTGTGAAATCTGTTTCATTTTGATTTAGTTTATTAATATTATCTGGTGTTGTATTTTTAACAGAAATAAACTGGTCTACTTGTGGTGCATAATAATCATTTGCATCATAAATGTTATCTTGTAAATCATCAAAATAACTTGCTATTAATTCGTAAGATTTTTCTTCAAGTGATATTTTCTTTTCTTCGGGACGGGATTTGGAATAAAGAACATATATTATTGAAACAAGTGAAATTGGTAGAACAAAAAACAAGAGGAATTTACGGAGCAAACTTGATTCATTAAGATCGATATCATTTCTTGCTTCATACTTAGTAGCTTGCTCTTGCTGAATATCTTTTTTTTGAACATTATCAACCAAATACACCCCATTTTCCAAATCAAAAATAATCTCATCACAAGAAGTATATCTTAATTCTTTTACTTTATTGGTTTGTTTTTTAATTATTCGCCACACATTCATGTATTCTTGACCTAAACTTTCAGTTAGAGGGACTAAATTCTCCTCTACTATTCTTCTATAAACTTCATATTCAGAGTGAGAATTAGCATAAGGACAAGAGCCTGATAACAATTCATAAAAGGTAACTCCGAGAGAATAAATATCAGAGCGCTGATCCAAGATTTGTGCTTTCACTTGCTCAGGTGACATGTAGTAGGCAGTACCGATTTGTGTACCAGTCTTAGTTAATTTATTTTGAACCTCATTTAATAATTTGGCAATTCCAAAATCCAGAATTTTAATCTCGTCATTTTTTGTAATCAAGATATTAGATGGTTTTACGTCACGATGAATAATACCATTCGAATGCGCATAAGCAAAACCTACCAAAACTTGAAGCATTATTTTTTTCGCTCGTTCAATGGAGACAGGCGATTGAAGATTTTTAATAAATTCATCTAAGCCAATTCCGTCAACGTATTCCATTACCAAGAACAAATTACCTTCTTGCTCAAAAAAATCGATTAAACCAACAATATTTGGATGTTGTAATTTAGCCATTAACACCGCCTCATTTTGAAAGCGCTGTCTTAAACTTTCGTTTTTTGTGAGTTGAGCATGAAGTACTTTTATAGCAACTTTTCGTTGAATGGTAACATGTTCAGCTAAATATACGGTACCCATCCCTCCTTCTCCGAGAATGGAAGTGATTTTGTAGTTATGGATTTGTTGGTGGAGCATTTATATTAATAATATGTAATTTGGCGCTTAATAACATTTTCAATCTCACTGGATAAAGAAGAAAAATTATAACCAAAGTATGACTTACATGAACGATTTATCCAATTATTTTTTTGGTCATATAAGTAATGATATACATTATATTTTATGAATTCCCCATTATTAAAATGATTATCAGTAGTTTTTTCATATGTCTTATCTCCAAATACGTTATATCTCTCTTCAATAGTTGTATTTTCATATCTCTGAACTCTCCTAATCAAATTATTGGATGAATCATAATAAAAAAAATGACTACCTCCTTTTTTTGTCTTTTCACTTTTATACGCCATTTTAATACAGAGTCCCTTTTTATTATATTCAAAAACTTCCTTGAAGTATTGGTTATTTTTTTTATCCAAACTAACTTTTGATATTAAATTCCCAT
>CANHJJ010000251.1 GCA_947460565.1 Bacteroidota bacterium | reverse complement strand
TATTCAGCCCTAGATGTAAACATTCTGTATGGCTCATCTGTACCTTTATTCACCAAATCATCAATTAGTACGCCAATATATGCCTCAGAACGACTTAAAATAAAATCTTCAAGCCCTTTAATTCTTTGATGAGCGTTTATTCCAGCTATAAGTCCTTGACATGCAGCTTCTTCATATCCTGTTGTCCCATTTATTTGGCCCGCGAAGTAGAGGTTTTTTACTAAATGAGTTTCTAATGTTAATTTCAGTTGAGTAGGTGGAAAATAATCGTACTCGATTGCATATCCCGGTCTAAACATTTTGGCCTTCTCAAATCCAGGTATTTTTTTTAATGCTTTTAATTGTATTTCATCTGGTAGTGAAGTTGAAAAACCATTAACATATATCTCTACCGTGTTCCATCCTTCTGGTTCTACAAATATTTGATGCCTATCGCGCTCCGCAAATCTGTTAATTTTATCTTCTATAGATGGACAATATCGGGGCCCTAATCCTTGAATTCTTCCTGCATACATAGGTGAATCATCGAATCCTGTTCTCAATATCTCGTGCACTTCGCTATTAGTATAAGTAATCCAACAACACCTTTGTTCGGTTACTGGTGTAGTTGAACTAGAGTATGAAAATTTATCTGGATTTGTATCACCTTCCTGCCTCTCCATGGCTTCATAGTTTAAACTTCTTCCATCTATTCTTGGTGGCGTTCCCGTTTTCATTCTTCCCGATTCAAAGCCTAAGCTAATTAGTTGTTCAGTTATTCCGCTTGCAGATTTTTCTCCTATTCTACCTCCGCCAAACTGTTTTTGCCCTATATGTATAATTCCATTTAAGAAAGTTCCGTTTGTCAGCACTACTGAATTTGATTCTATTTTTTGACCCATTCCAGTAATGACTCCCCTTACCTCACCATTCTCAACTATAAGTTCGTTAACCATATCTTGCCAAAAGTCCACATTTGGAGTTTGCTCTAATTGTTCTCTCCAATATTGTGAAAAGAGCATACGATCATTTTGTGTCCTTGGACTCCACATTGCTGGTCCTTTTGATAAGTTTAACATTCGAAATTGTATGGTTGATTTATCCGAGACAATTCCTGAATAGCCGCCTAATGCATCAATCTCCCTTACAATTTGACCCTTAGCCACACCACCCATTGCTGGATTGCAACTCATCTGAGCTATCTTATTCATATCCATTGTTATGAGCAAGACTTTACTACCCAGAACCGCAGCAGCGTGTGCCGCCTCGCAACCCGCATGACCCGCCCCAACTACAATTACATCGTATTTTTCTAACATCATTTTCTTTATTGTTCCACGTGAAACATGTCCACTATATTAAAGCAAAGATAGATACTCATTTTCTTTTTTTCTCATTAATTCGCTATCTTTTTTCGTCTTGTCTTTGTAGCCACAAAGATGCAAAACCCCATGAACCATTACTCTTTTCAACTCATCGCCCCACCTTAACTTTAATGTCTTTGCATTATCCTTTACCCGATCAATACTGATATATAAATCGCCTTCTATTGCCCCTTGTTTTTCATTTAATTGAAAGGTAATAATGTCTGTGTAGTAATCGTGTTGCAACACACTTTTGTTGATTTTTAGAAGGTGTTTATCCGAACATAAACTTATTGATATAAATCCGAGTTCATGCCCCTCTTTTTCTATTACTTGATTTAACCAATTACCAATTGACTTTTTTCCCTTAATCATGGTATTTACATCAATTGTGTTGAAGCTTATCAGCCTATTTGAATATGTAGATTCCGCCATTCTTGTTTATTGTTTCCCCTTTTGTATTTGTTGTTTTTAGTAAATAAAAATACAATCCTTGCTCAAGCACCGACCCATCTTTATCAATACCAGCCCAGCCGCTGCTTAGATCATTTAGTTTAATAACACTTCTTCCCCACCTATCAAAAACCTCAAAATATAGGTTTGTTGTATTAATATTTAATCCACGAATCAGGAATATTGAATTTTGTTCATTGTTCAAGTGTAAGGCATTGGGAAGATATATACTCGAATTTCCCTCAATACAGAATACATTGGATTTTGACTTTTCTGTTTTACCGAATATAGACCCTGTATTTTGTTCTGCCTCTATATAGTAACATGCTGTTTTGCCCACTAGTTCCGGGTCAGAATCAACAAAGAAACTGTCGCTTTGACTTATTGTTTTTATTGCCACCGGATTTGAACCAGTGACAATATAATTATCTAAATATCTGTTAATTATGTATGATTTTACCCCCGTGTTCCACGTGAAATACTTAGTCCAATATATTAGATTTTTATCTCCTTGATTTTCGCCTTGAAGTAAAATATTTCCTGAAATCTGCGATGAGTCAGCGGCTAAATTGCAAACGTCATAGGTCACCACTTTATATTTCCATTGCTCTTCAACGAATGATGGATTTTCAATATGAAGCAGATTTGATAATATACCAATTTGACTATGATTATATACTTTTAGTATTGAATATAAATTTTGAATAGCTGAGCTTTTATAAAACACCAATTTGCCTAAGTATGCTGTGCTGTCAATATAGACACTTATTTCGATGTTTTTATTTTCAACGCTTACATAATTTAAATATGTGTTTTTGATTTCCTTTCTGCTAGCACTTTGTCGTGTGCTTGAATTGGATGATGAGCTTGTGTAGATGGAGGTGTCTTTAATAGCACGAACAAAATATGAAATGCTTGATTGAAGAGGAACTAGATTGTCTTTGTATGAATTTGTTATACCGCTTACGCTGTCGATAAGAACATATACTGATGCGTTGATAGATCTGAAAATATAATATTTACTGATACTATCCCAACCCTTATAATGAGTCCAATTTAAATTCACACTTGATTGACAGGTGTCAATATTAGAAGTAAGAAAAATCGTACTATGCTGATTCTGCCCAAAACTGTTTTTATTTCCACACGAATCATAGCCTGTAATTTCGTAGCTTATTGATTTGGATTTCGGGTTATTTGTTGCATCTGTATGTGAGTGACCCTTAGTAATTTTTATTTCAATTCCAGAGGAATATACAGAATAATCGCTAAAATCAGTGGTCTTATTGGGAAACCAAGAAACATAAACCACATTGGTAATTGGGTCAACAGAAATTGAATCCATGACAGTTGGATCGGGTGGAATCAAATCCGCAATTTTATCTTGAGAATCTATAGTTTTCGGAATTCCACCACACAAATAGTTTAGGGAAATTTTGTATTCATTTTTTTTCCCAAAGCTTGTATTGGCATTTATGTGAGTGTATGTTGTGGTAGGATCTGTGAAGATTTCTGTCAAGAGTGTATACGGGTCTGGACTTGAAGGTTTGTATTCGCGAAAATAGATGGCGTAACTAATAAAATTGTTACAAAAGCTTGTTGGTCGAATCCAGGTTAAAATATTATTATTACCATTTTCACAAACCCTACTCAGTGTCATTTCTTGTGTGAATGCTTTGCACCAGAAAAAAACAAAAAAGATAATAATCGATATTTTTCTAATAAATGGCATGAATTAACAACCAACAATTATTTCATATAAATCAGCCTCCTGTAAATACTCCTTGGCCAGGCTTCTTATTTCTTCAGCTTTTGTGTTTTTAACAATTTCTATAAACTCATAGTAATATGAATATTCCAAATTGTAGTCTAATAGAATTTTGTACCTATCCGCTAAAGAAAATGGACTGTCAATACTTCTTAGAAATGATCCAAGTAAATAGTTCTTTGCAGTTTGCAACTCTTCATTGTCAATAAGCTCCTCCCTTAAAGTTTTTAGTTCTTTATAAATTTCAGTTAGTCCCTGCTCCCTAAGTTCGTTGTTCATTTCGGTTTCAATGTACCAACAACCCCCATTTTTGTATGATTCTAAACTTGAGTATATACCATAGGTTAGTCCTTTGTCTTCTCTAATGTTTTTCATGAGCCTTGAACCAAAATATCCACCTAAAATTAAGTT
>CANHJJ010000250.1 GCA_947460565.1 Bacteroidota bacterium | reverse complement strand
TAATTCTTCTGCAAAATGCATGGCATCACACATGCTACCACCATTGCCACAACTCAATATCTTGCCACCGTTTTTAATGGATTCGACCATCAATTTTCCTGCAGCTTCTATGTTTTTAAAATTGTTATCGTCAGACAAAAACTGACTTAAAACGCTATGTGCTTCTTCAAAATGTTGTTTGATGTTGTTCATGCTTTGATTGTTATTTTTGATTGTCGTTAGGCCTTACGAAAAAGCACTAAACAAAATTATTTCTTTTCAGCGAAAGCTTTTTTACCACCTTCTAAAAACTCAATAAAATGAGGTACTTCCAAATCATAGGCTTTTGGTTGAACCAACAAATTTCCATCTCCATCCACTAAGCAATAGTAAGGCTGGGCATTGGCATTAAAATTACTTATTTGCAAGTCGGCATTTTGTTTACCAATGGTTTTCTTTTCACGGTTATCGTAGGTGCTGGTGTACCATTCGTTTTGAGGTAATTCCGTTTTGTCGTCCACATATAGGGCAACTACTACATAGTCATTGTTCATGCGTTTCAAGACTTCTGGATCGCTCCACACATTGGCTTCCATTTCGCGGCAATTCACGCAACCATGACCTGTGAAATCAATAAAAACAGGCTTGTTTACTTTCTTAGCATATGCCAAGGCTTGCTTGTAATCATAGAAACCATTGATTTCATGAGGCAATTTGAAAAGCTCTTTGAATCTCACTTCACCTAAATCGTTTTTAGGTTCAGCACTTGCATGACCACTCGCCTTTTTACTTAAATCAAAATCCAAGGTTTCTTGCGGTGGTAAATAGCCAGAAAGCGCTTTTAATGGTGCTCCCAAAAGTCCAGGAATTAAGTATAACACAAAAGCGAATGTAGCAATAGACATTACCAAACGAGGAACGCTCAAATAAGGAATATCACTGTCGTGACTGAACTTTAACTTACCTAACAAATACATTCCCATCAAATTGAATATAACAATCCAAATGGCGATATACACCTCTCTGTCTAATAAACCCCAGTGGTAGGTTTGATCTGGAATAGATAGAAACTTAAAGGCAAAAGCCAACTCTAAAAATCCAAGAACAACCTTTACTGAATTTAACCAACCACCACTCTTAGGCAAATTTTGCATAGCTGAAGGAAACATTGAAAATAAGGTGAAAGGCAATGCCAATCCAAAACCAAAAGAGGCCATACCTAATAAAGGTTTCATAAATTTACCTCCAACAGCTTCAATCAATAAACTACCAACTATAGGACCTGTGCAACTAAAAGAAACCAAGGCCAAAGTAAATGCCATAAAAAATATACCTACAAAAGAACCCATGCTTGATTGTGAGTCCACTTTATTTACAAATTGATGAGGTAAAGTAATTTCAAACATCCCTAAAAAGGATGCTGCAAACACAATGAAGATAATGAAGAACAAAATATTCGGAACCCAATGTGTGCTAAGCCAATTACCAAAATCAGGACCAAGACCAAACAAAGCAAATACTAAGCCTAATGATGCATAAATGCCAACGATAGACAATCCAAAAGTCATGGCGCGAGTGATGGCTTGACCTTTATTAGCGCTCTTTTTGGTGAAGAAGGTTACTGTCATTGGAAGCATTGGAAACACACATGGTGTAACAACGGCTACTAAACCTCCTAAGAAGGCAAAGAATAAAAAGGCTAGCAAAGATTTTTGGTTACCACCAGCCACATCAGAAGTACCTGTCAATTGGTTGTTCGAAGCTTGATTCTTTGCTGCACTGACAGCTTTTGAAGTGTCAGATGTTTGTTCGGATACCTTAGATGTATCAACAGTTTCAGGTTTAGCTTCAATAGGTGTAGCAACAGGAGCAGCGGCCTCACTCACTTTCAACTTAAATTCCAAATCATCTTCAAAATTCACACACATGCCACTCACCTCTGAGCATTCTTGAAACTCAACTGCAATTTTGATAACAGGATTTGCTTGAAGTATTTTTACTTTTTGACGAAACTCAGCCTTGTGAAAGAACTTAGACACAGTGCCATTCCACACATCATCAAATATCTTTTTTGTACCAATCGGTTTTAACTTTCCAATTATTTTATATGAAGGATGTTTTTTAAAATCAAAAAATGCCACAATAGGTCCAAGGCTTGCATCAAAGTCGTTGGCATACATGTACCAATCTTTTTCGATGGGGCTTTCAAAAACCAATTCTATTTCGTCCCCTACTTTTATTTCTTTTTTGTCTGTAGATAAATTCCACTTGGGCTTTTGCCTAACCTGTGAAAACCCATTGAAACTGAGTCCGACAAACAATATGGCAACAATAATTTTTCTTAGAAACATAATTCTGATAATTGGTTTGTATTGAAATACGTTAGGAAACAAAAATAAGATTTCTTAACAAACTGCATCATAAAATAGTCTTAAACTGAGATATGTCTAATTTATACCTGACAATTTTTTTGTACAAATAGCTCATTTGTTGGTAATATGCTGTAAAAGCTAAATTGAACAGCTATACAATTTTAATGGATAGTTTTACTTTTGTTTGTTAAGAATTGTACATAATGAAGAAGGCACTTAGTATAATATTTTATTTGATACATTGTGGGTTGTTTGCGCAAAACGAGCCTGTGGCAACACCTATTAAAATGACTGTGCAGCAGTATATTGAGAAATATTCGGCCACAGCCGTTGAAGAAATGTTTCGCAGCCATATCCCTGCTAGTATTACACTTTCACAAGGAATATTAGAGAGCGGAAATGGGAATAGCCGATTGGCTGTTGAAGGAAATAACCATTTTGGTATCAAGTGCAAATCTTGGACAGGAAAAACAATTTATGAAGATGATGATGCCCTGCAAGAATGTTTTAGAAAATATGATGCGGCCATTGATAGTTACCGCGATCACTCAGACTTTTTAATGAGTGGTACTCGCTATGCTTTCTTATTTGACTTAGACCAAAAAGATTATAAATCATGGGCATACGGACTTAAAAAAGCAGGTTATGCTACCAATCCGCAATATCCTGAGCTGTTGATTGCCTTTATCGAAAAACACCAATTACATAAATATGATGAAATAAAACTGAGCGATGAAGAAGATAAGGAAATGAAGGAAGATAAGGCTCAAATCGTAAAAAGTTATGGGTTAGAAATCATTATAAACGAAGTACCTGCTATAACTGTAAAAGCGAATGAAAGCATCGCTCAAATTGCTTTAAATTATGATATCAAAGTTTGGCAATTGTATAAATTTAATGATTTAGACAAAAACGCCTCATGCCAAGTAGGAGATACCCTTTTCATCAAATCGAAAAAAAATAAAACCTTTAAAGAAGAATTTACGATTCAAAATGGTGAAACCTTACACCAATTATCACAACGATTTGGGATTAAATTAGAAAAAATATTGGATAGAAACGAGATATCACTTGGCCAGGAGCCTGCCAATGGTGAGGTTATTTATTTTAATAAAAAAAGAAATAACCCTCTAAAACTAAGAGATACGAGCAAGGTAAAAGAGGAAATAATCATAGCACCTAATGATAGCAATCCTAAAAAGGTAGATACAACCGTTTACAACCAAACGGTTTATGAAGACCCTATCAAAAACATTGAAACAACTGAACCTTCAACTGAAAACACTTTGAATTATTTTGACACTTTGGAATCGATGAAAAAAGATTTATCGTTTTTCCATACTGTTCAAAAAGGCGAAACCCTTTTCAGTTTGAGTAAAAAATACAATATCAGAGTGGATGCCTTGCAATTCTTAAATAACCTAAATGGTACTGGATTGGAAGTGGGCCAAAAGCTCATCATCAATCCGAATTTACCATCAGCTGATACCAAGGAACCACAAATAATGCCTGGTTATCACATTGTAAGACAAGGGGAAACACTTTTCTCAATCTCAAAAATGTATAATATCAGCAAAGCTGAATTAAAAGCTACCAATAACCTATCTAGCGATACCATAAAAATTGGTCAGCAACTGGTAGTTGTAAG
>CANHJJ010000249.1 GCA_947460565.1 Bacteroidota bacterium | reverse complement strand
GCATTTACTTTAACCTCTACCATCACTGGATACCGTATAAGTTGGGAAGTAAGCGACACTCTCAATATAGACAAATTACCCATTCAAAAAGGAGATGGAAACAGTCCATTTGATTTTAAACCCATGCGATTATTCAATAATAGTCTACAGCAAGGCTATGTAAAAATTAGTGCTACCGTTGGTTGTACAAATGTGCCTAAAACTTTTCATACCATTTATGTAAATCCCATCGCACAAATTATCGCTAGCCCAAAGCAATCTTTTATTTGCAGCGGCACGGCAACCAATATCAACCTGCTTAGCAGCTTGAACATAGGAAATTTTTCATGGACCGTAGTAGCACCCATTACTATAACAGGAGCAGCAGCAGGTAGTGGCAATAAAATTGCTCAAGCCCTTGTTAACAATGGCAACAAAATAGATACCGTGAAATACACCATTTCTATTATTGGTGTAAATTGTCCAGGACCTAAAATAGATGTAATTGTTATTGTTCAACCTCCACTTAGCATAAAAAACCTTGCAGATATTTCAGCTTGTTCTGGATCATTCATTAAACCTGATACATTCTCATCGACTCCAAGTGGAGCCAATTTTACTTGGGCAAACTCAAATACCGCCATTGGTTTGGCTAATACTGGAAGCGGTAACATCAATCCATGGTATGCTCCTTTAAATAATGGAAGCACTGCCATTACAGGTGAGATAACTCTGACAGCTGCTTTGAATAATTGCCCTACCACAAGCTCAAAATTCAAAGTGATTATTAACCCTAGTCCGAAGTTTAATGCCACCCTCAACCCCCCATCAGGTTTGGATTGTATAAGCAATAAGGGTAGAATAAATGGCAGTACAATTCCAACAAATTGCAAAGCATTTTGGACAGGCCCACTTCTGCTTTCTGGGGATTCTACATTAAATCCAGAAGTAGGTGCAGCCGGCCTATACAGGGTGAACATAATAGACAACAGCACTGGATGTACCGTTAAAGATAGCGTATTAGTAAGTCCTCCCACACCCATAAACATAACAAACATTAATAAAACAGATGTTAGCTGTTATAATGGATCTGATGGTAGTATTGTTGTATCGACAGATAACCCAGCAAAAGATGTAAATTATACATGGAACCCAAATGTATCCATTAAAAATCAAGCTGAAAATTTACGTATAGGAACCTATCAAGTGATAGTGAACAATACCGATGGCTGCAGAGACAGCAGCACCGTCATAATAAATCAACCCGATGTTATTCAAGTAAACCTTTTAGACACCCTTACAGGTGAATGCGGTGAGGAAAATGGAAGTATTCACATCGAAGCCACAGGAGGAAAAAGTGGTTTTACTTATGTATGGAATAATGGCAAATCTGGCAATCACATTTATGAATTAAATGGAGGTTCTTACATTGTGAACGTAAGAGACAAAGCAGGATGCTTGGTAGTTGATACTTTCATGCTAAACTGTAGACCATTGGTTCCATTGCTTATCCCTCAATTTATTTCACCTAATAATGACAACAAGAATGACTTATGGGTAATTGAGCATTTAGAATTATATCCAAATAACAAAGTGCAAATATTCAACCGATGGGGAAATTTAGTTTATTCAGCTTCACCATACCTAAATAATTGGAATGGGCGTCAAGAGGGAAGTAGCGAAACCATGCCGGCAGCTACCTATTTTTATTTAATTGAAACCAATAAAAAATCACAAGAACCCTTTAAAGGTTTTTTAGAAATCCAACCTTAATTAGATATGAAATATATACTTAGCATACCCATATTTTTGTTATCACTATCGGTTTTTGCGCAGCAAGATCCGCAACATTCATTTTATTTTAACAATCCTTTATTTTTCAATCCTGCTTATGCTGGAAGCAATGGCGTATGCAATATTACGGGCGTTTCTAGGGTGCAATATGTGGGATGGGATGGCGCGCCAAAAACGCAATTCCTTTCCATTCAAGCCCCCATTGCTCGAAAAAAAATCGGCCTAGGTGCCACCATAAGTTATGATAAAATTGGTGCAAGGTCAGCTTTAAATACAATGGCTAATTTTGCCTATCATATTCAATTAAATGAAGATAATGTAAGACTCTCCTTAGGGCTATCAGCCGGTTTTTCTCAAAATTCGTTTGGGTTTTCTGGTTTAATTGTAAACGACCCTACAGATCCCAATTATTTATTAGCAAGCAATACCCTTTCACCTAATTTTGGCTTTGGCACATACTTATACGGAAAGAAATTCTATGCGGGATTTTCAATTCCCAAAATGCTTAAACAATCCATTGATAACCAAATTGGCAATGCCATTAATCAGCCACATTTGTATGTCATGGGCGGATATGTGTTTCCTATCAATAGTGTTGTTGACTTAAAGCCATCCATGCTAGTAAAATATACTGCAAATGCCCCAATAACCACAGATTTAAATGTATCAGCTTTTTTCTACAAGCAAGTTTGGCTGGGCCTTATGTGTAGAATGAACGAATCCATTGGTTTTAATAGCTCGTATCAATTACCAAACAATATAATGTTTGGCTATGCCTTTGATTACCCCATTAATGGAATGAGGTTAAGTCAATTTGGAAACCATGAATTGGTCATTTCAATCAATTTATTCAACAAGAAAAATGCATTCATCAGCCCTCGATATTTTTAAAAAATGAAAATAAAAATTGTACTCATATTGTTAGGTATTATTCGTTTTGCATACGCCCAAGGATTTAAAGAATCTTATGCGACACAACTTAGCAATCGACTTGAATTTGTAGAAGCTTACCCCGTTTGGGCGGAGCTTTCTACTACTTTTATGAACAAGCAAAAAGGTAAATGGAACTACTTGCGCATGGCAGTTGAGGCTGCATACAAATCCGAGCAATTTGAAAAATCATTTTATTGGGACAGTATTTTAGTAGCTAAAAAACAAGCCACTGCCAAAGACATGATTGTGTTTTTTGACCTTTTATGTTTAAACAATAAACATGCTTTACTAACCCCATATATCGACAGTGCTTTGTTGGTTTTTCCAAAAGATAGCCTCATTCAAATATGGAAACAAAAAGCGCCCCTTGTTATGGGTCTATTAAACAATAAAACAAATTATGAAGTGACTCCAATCAGACCAGAAGCTAAAGGTGAAGAATATGGTGCTGTGCCTTACAAAAGGGCTTTATTGTATGTAAGCAATGAATACAATACTGGTTTTGTAAATACAACTTACGGACGCACAGGACAAAATTATAGCAATATTGGTTTGATTGAAGATGCTAAAAATCCAAGTGTAGCAAATGGCTTTTGGGAACAAATAAAAAACAAAGATTTATGGACTGAAATCCCACCTACCAAAACGCATGACGGGCCTATTTCTTTCTCAAAAGATTATAAACAAGCTTTTGTTACAAGCAACCAAACTAACACTAATGAGAACAATAGCATTAAGTTTTCGCGTTTACAATTAAAAATATACAGCCTAACTGCAGATGGATGGAAAGAGGATAAAACTTTTGATTGGAACAGCCCCGAGTTTTCAACTGGACATGCTGTTTTAGATGCTGATAAAAATTTAATTTTTGCTTCTGATAGGCCAGGTGGATTTGGTGGAGTAGACTTATATAAATGTATCTGGAAAAACGATCATTGGGGCAGTCCAGTTAATATGGGACCTAGCATTAATACTGCCCAAAACGAAATGTTTCCTTTTGTGTCTAACAAAGGCAATTTATATTTTGCTTCTAACGGTTGGCCGGGTATAGGTGGACTTGATATCTTCAAATGGAACACAAAAGATTCATCTCTTTCGCATTTAGGAATACCCATTAATTCAAACGATGATGATTTTGCCTTTTATATCAATGAAATTAATAATAGCGGTTACTTATCATCGAATAGAAATAAGAGAAAAGACCAAATATACAGTGTACAGAAAATAGTAGAAGGCATAGAACTGCAGGTTAATACCATTACATGTAATGAAAATACTGTGAGTAATATTCCATTAACT
>CANHJJ010000248.1 GCA_947460565.1 Bacteroidota bacterium | reverse complement strand
TTAGGCGGATTACCAATGATTAGTGAGGTAGCTCGTAGTTCGGCCAACGTTAACTATGGTGGAAAAACTCGATGGGCCAATTTTTTTCATGGGATAGCTATTTTATTGTTCTTAATATTTGCTACTGTTTTTAGCGATTTAATTCCAACCTCTGCCTTGGCAGCTATGCTTATTGGAGTAGGTGTTAAATTAGCTCATCCTAGGGTGTTTAAACACATGTTTCATATTGGTGTTGAACAATTAATTATATTTATTGTTACGATTATTGTTACACTTTCAACTGATTTATTAGTCGGAATTGGCGTAGGTATTCTTACTAAAATAATCATCCATTTAATATATGGACTTAATCCAAAAAGTATTTTCAAAGCCAATATTAAAATTCAACAACAAGACGAAAATACCTATCTCGTTAAGATAAAGTATTCTGCTGTTTTTAGTAATTATATTGGTTTGATTGAAAAATTTAATTCAATACCGAAAGGCAAAAAAATTATTGTGGATTTTAAGCAAGCTAATTTGATAGATCATACCGCCTTTCAAGGCATACATTTTATTGGCGAAAACTATAAATTGGAGGGCGGAGAATTTCAAACTATTGGCTTGGAAAGATTTCACCCAATGTCACAGCATCCTATGGCTAGCAGACACAAAAAGAATTAAAGTGAATAGTTAATATGCAAAAAGTCCCGAAACCTCTGGTTTCGGGACTTTTTTTACTTATTGATTTTGATATTTTTATACATGAATTTCTTCGCCACTATTATTTATAAATCTATATTCAACCATATGCATCGATTGAACAGCTTTTATTTTAATCCATTTTTTGTATTTGAAATACCATTTTACCCTAGTTGAGTTGAAGAAACCTTGTTTCAAATAAGCTGCCATATATGGATGGATTTCTAAAGTGAAATTCGAAATATGCATGTTCTCAACTAAGTATTTGATCCGTGTTTCTATTTCATCCACCATTGAAACTGTATTTTGAATCTCCCCACTTCCTTTGCAAGTCGGGCATTTTTCGGTAGTTTGAATAGCCATTTCTGGCCTCACCCTTTGTCTAGTTATTTGCACCAAACCAAACGGACTCATAGGCAAGATTTTGTGTTTTGCCTTGTCGTTATCCATTTCTTCTTTCAGCCTTTCATATACCTGTCTTCTATTTCCAGGATTTTTAAGGTCGATGAAATCAATTACAATGATTCCGCCCATATCCCGGAGTCTCAACTGGCGAGCTATTTCGGTAGCAGCTTCTAGATTTACTTTTAGTGCATTTTCCTCCTGATTAATTTCTTTACCTGCAATATTTCCACTATTTACATCAATAACATGCAAGGCTTCTGTATGCTCAATAATTAGGTAACATCCTCCATAGAAATTAATTTCTTTCCCAAAACTTGTTTTGATTTGCTTATCAATATCAAAGTTTTCGAATATGGGTTGCTTGCCAGCATATAGCTTAACTATTTTTTCAAGTTCAGGTTCTTTTGCTTTTAGATAGCCTTTAATTTCATTGAACAAAAAACTATCATTAACATGAATAGCTGAGTAATCTTCATTCACCAAATCCCTTATTAACGTAAGGGTTCTCTCACTTTCACCCAGAATTTTTTGAGGAGGTGTAGCTGTTTTAAGTTGGGTGTACAAATGTTCCCACCTGTCGATTAAATCAGCCATATCTTTTATTAAATCTTCTTCACTTGCTCCCTCTGCGTTGGTCCTAAGAATTACAGCAAAGTTTTTAGGTTTTAAAGATTGAACCAGTTTTTTTAAGCGAGTTCTTTCATCGGGTTTTGATATTTTTTTGGAAATATTTATCCCTTCATCAAATGGCATTAATACCAAAAATCGACCTGCTAAACTAATCTCAGACGTAAGACGCGGACCTTTGTTGGCTATTGGTTCTTTGGCCACTTGCACCACCACTTGCTGAAAGCGATTAAGCACTTGACCTACCTTGCCGTTTTTCTCAATATCTTCATCCAAATCCTCATTTCTAATAATAGAATCAGGCTTACCATTTCGAACAAGTTTGGTAAATTTAGATAATGATTTTACTTGTTTGCCTAAATCGAGGTAGTGCAGAAAGGCATCGCGCTCATGTCCTACATCTACAAATGCTGCATTCAAACCTGGCATAAGTTTGTTTACAGTACCAAGGTATACATCACCTACTAAAAATCCATTACTACCGGATTCTTGGTGAAGTTCTACTAGTTTTTTATCACGCAGCAATGCAATAGTTACAGCACCACCTTGTGTTGAATTGATAATAAGTTCCTGACTCACGTTTTTTAAGTTTTTTTGTTTTTGAACAATAAGTTAATACACATCAAGCGTATTTGGCCAGGTTTTTCAGAGAGGTTAAATTAAACGAGGTATTTTTGAGGGTATTTTCAAGTAAAATAAGCCTGAGAACCTATGGTTCGCAGGCTTATTAATTTGCTGCACAGAAATAATTATTTCTTTTTATGTCTGTTTTTACGTAAACGCTTTTTGCGTTTGTGGGTAGCAATTTTGTGACGTTTTCTTTTCTTTCCGCTTGGCATAGTTATTTTTGTTTTTGTATGTTTTCTATAATTTGTTTAACTTCTTTTTTTGCTGCTTCATCTGGCAAAAGCGTAATACATGTTTCGAATGTATTTATCGCCTCTTTTTTCATTTCAAGCTTAGCATAAATTTCTCCTAAATAAAAATAATATTCAGGATTCAGCGGTTGCACTTCCACAAGTTTCTCAAATCTTGCCCTTGCTTTATCAAGCTGACCGCTTCTCTCGCTAAGCATTCCTAGCGTTAGATTAGCTTCAATATTATTTGAGTCACGCTTAATAACATCTTTTGAAATTTGCACACCTCTCATAATATCTAGGTCATTTTGAACCAAACAAATGGCTAAGGCGTTCTTAGCATCGATGTTGTTTTCATTTAAAGCAACTACTTTTTCGAATGCTTTGATGGCCTCTTTCTGGGCATAAATCTGTCTGCTTGTGTCTTCACTAATTCTTGCCACATCATAGTACTTTAAGCCTGCTGTCATCCAGCTTCTTTCATCTCCTAATCTATTGGCAATTTTGCTTAAGTAATGAGCCGAAACGATTTCAAATCCTGCCGAATCCCAAAATCTAGAAATAGTTGCCACAGCTTGGTAATTATTGCTGTCTTTGGCAATAATTTGCTCTAGGCTATCAATTTTAAACTTTAAAGAAACAGGAACTGAATCCTTGCATGATTTAGCATACTCATCATAGTTAAACTCTTTCCACATAGCGTTTTCAGCCAAAGGAGCGGTCTCTTTCATTTCTGCCTCCGGGGTACGGAAATTCAGATAGATAAGAATTCCTGCAAATGAAAGCAGGGTTACTATGATAATAATATGAAGTTTGTTTAACTGCATTTAGTTAGCCTATGCTTCAGCCTCTTTTAATGCTTGTTTAGCTTCACGCTCTCTTTTTGCAGCTGTGTTTTTAACTGCTTCGCTTTTCTTAATTTTATCGCTGAAAGTTTTTGCAGGTTTGAAAGCTGGAATGTAGTGCTCGTCAATAACCATTGCGGTATTTTTAGAAATATTACGAGCAATTTTCTTAGCACGTCTCTTAATGATGAATGAACCGAATCCTCTGAAGTAAACATTTTTTCCTTCTACCATGTTGTTGCGAACCACTTTAAAGAACGATTCTACCACTTCTTGTACCTGTAATTTGTCAACTCCTGTTTTAGTTGAAATTTCTGCAATAATCTCTGCTTTAGTCATATTATATATTTGTTTTGTTGAATGTTTTCGTGTTAATTTATTGTAAATTAGTTTACAAAGGGCTGCAAATGTACGAAATGGGAAAAAATAAAAAAGCTAAATCGTATATTTTTTTATTAATTATTCTGATAACATGAATATTATCAATTTTTCTAGTCTTTTGCGGACAGAAAACTGCCATATTTACCCTAATATTAGTTTTATCATGAGACTGGAATGCAAATTTTAGTTGTTTTCTTTTAGTTATTAAGTAAATCCTTC
>CANHJJ010000247.1 GCA_947460565.1 Bacteroidota bacterium | reverse complement strand
TACACTTTGTATCCCTTTTTGGTAAAGTGTTTTTAGAATAGAGTGAATTAAATTTTCATCAAAGGGTATTTGAATATACTCGAGGTTTTCTGAAGATGCTTTTGCTTTTTCAGTGAAAACAAGGGTTGGAATAGAGCCATCAAACAATTTGAGAGTTGAATCCAAACGTAAGTTTTTATCAATGGTAATTCTGATTGGGTTTCGGCCTTCCCATTCGCGGGCATTCAAAGCTGGGTTGTCAAATAGGGTAGTGTTTGTTCCCACCATAATGGCATCTTCTTGTGTGCGCCACCTATGAACCAATTTTTGAACAATTCGATCGGTTATATGTCTTTGTTCTTCAAATTCTTCTTTACTCAATTTCCTTGCATCTGGAGCAATATACCCATTGATGGTTTTTGCCCATTTCAAAATAACATAAGGCAATTGTTTAGTGTGAAATTTGATAAACCTTCTATTCAAAAAATGACATTCTTCTTCCAAGCTGCCTATTTCCACTTCAATGCCTGCATCCTTTAACTTAGCAATCCCATTGCCCGCCACTTTGCTAAAAGGGTCAATCATACCCACCACCACTTTTTTGGGTCGATAACTAATGAGTAAATCTGCACAAGGAGGGGTTTTGCCATGATGGCTGCATGGCTCAAGGTTTACATATATGGTCGACTCAGCAATTAGGCTTTTATCTTTTACAGTTGCAATGGCATTTACCTCGGCATGGGCTTGGCTATATTGCTGGTGCCAACCTTCACCAATAATTCTATCATTGTGCACGATGACACAGCCAACCATTGGGTTAGGTGCAACCTTGCCTGCTCCCAAAAGGGCCAATTGCAGACAGCGCTCCATATATAGCTTGTGCTGTGACATGGCGCGAAAGTAATGGATTTTTGGGAAGTATATGCCTAACTAGTTATGCTATCAAAAAAACAAAGCAAGTTTGATAAGCACCAAAATAGATTATCAGAAACAAGACTGAGCGGCACCATACAACAAGCTTTTGAAATGATTTCAAGATCATTCATCTCGGGTTTCATAACATAGATTCAAAGTTCTTATCTTGGATTACCTCTGTCTTAAAAAGATGTTCTGCAAGAAGATAAAATTTTTAAGTTCATCCTGATGTTTTGCATGGTGTTTTGTTACTTAATTAAACAAAATCACAACATCTTTTATTTGAATCTCTTACCAATATTGGTTGATAGCACAACAGGTTAATAGTTAGTTTATCGCTATGTTTTACGGTAATTATTGTCAAAAAAAATAAGTGTATTTAAGCATTTTACATTTTGTAAAAACAATCTTCAAGATAATCAAGCACTTATTTTTTGTTTTAAAAATTTTACAATTAATCATTGGTTTTTCAAAATTTTTCCGCATATTCAGCTGTATACTTGCATCAAATTTTCACGCCAAATTTTCTGAAAACTCTCTTTGTGGATTAAAAAAATTCACAATTCGATTCAATTAAATGATTGATTTCTGTCAGGAGATCGGAGTGTAAAAATTTTGTACCCAAAATCCCTAGGGTATTCTGTAGAATTATCTTGTCTGTTTATCAATTACTACTTTTTATTTTTAAATGTTAACCAATCATTCCCCCATTATATCAATATGAACAAATCTATTAAATCCAATTCTATCATTCTGGCTGTTGAAAATATTTATCCTCATATAAAGAGTCTACATAAACAAGAAATAACAGACAAAACATTGTTAAAAAACTTAAAAGTTATCTCCAATTTCTTTGAGGTTAGCTCCAACATGGCTTCGTTGTTGGCTATTATTATTTATGACCAAATTATAGGTGATGGGCATAACCTTAGAAAAATACTTCGTGAAATGGAACTTACGCCTACATTAGCTCTTGAAGTGCATAAAGAGGTTAAAACGCTCAGGCTAAAGGGATGGTTAATCAATACAAGGCCTAAACTTTCAAGATATAAAGATTGTTATGAGCTGTCTAAAGGAGCTTTTGAAGCAGTAATGGTGAATAAAAAAGAAAAACTCAATGCCAATATTCCAAATTGTCAAGAAGACGCATTGATTGAGATAAACGCTGTTTTCGGTACTATTATTGAAGAGTTTGATGCAGAAGACATGGTGGAAATGTTGATGTTTCAAATGATGAAATACACGCAATTTCCAGTATTTCAAATGGTATTAACTGATAAAAATCTATCTGATTCAGAACGATTAATTCTGCTTTGGATGTCATCTGAATTTATGGTTAAACGAATAGAATTGTTTGATATCACATGGATAGTTGAAAGGGTTTTTAGAAGTCCATTTTGGCTGCATAAAATTCAAAAACGCATTTGTATAAATGGCTATTTATTAGAAAAAAATTATTTGACCTGTTATGAAATGGGAATGATAGATATGGCGAATATGTCTCTAGGAAGTGCTATAATAGAGAAGTTAGATATCAGTTTTCATTCTGAAAAAACAAGGCCCGTTTTTAACCTATGTGTCCCTATTTATCCTGATAATATTAATGATACAGCTTTATTTTTTAACCAAGATAATAAAAGACATCTAGAGGAAATAAAATCATTAACCAGTGTATCTTCTTATGAAAGTATAGTAAGTACATTTAAAAGTGAAGGTTTGCCATTGGGTATATCCATTTTAATTTCAGGAAATCCAGGGACTGGAAAAACCGAATCAGTAAAACAAATAGCCAAAGAACAAAATCGATTGTTGTTAATGGTAGATATTTCAAAGTTCAAGAGCATGTGGATGGGCGAAACAGAGAAAAATATCAAGAAGATTTTTAAGGAATATGAAGCTGCTTGTGCTTTTTTTGATACCAAACCAATTTTGCTATTCAATGAGGCAGATGCTATTTTAGGTAAAAGACAAAATGTGCAAAGCAACATCGATCAAACAATGAATAATATTCAAAATATATTGCTTCAGCAAATGGAAGATTTTGAAGGAATTTTAATTGCAACTACCAATCTTGTATCCAATTTAGATGCTGCATTTGATAGACGATTTATTTTAAAGTTTTCATTTGAGTTGCCTGATAAAACTACACGTATTCAGATTGTACAAGATAAATTGCCAAATTTGTCATTCGTTTATCAAAAGCATATTGCTGAAAAATTTAACTTAACTGGAGCTCAAATTCAGAACATCAAAAGGCGCTTAATAGCTCAAAAAATACTTCATGGTGATTTTGAAATGGAACTTAATTGGTTAGAGAATATTATTTCCGATGAAATTAAAACAAAGCAAACTCCTGTAATTGGATTTGTTGCAAATTACTAGTTAAAATTATACTTGGTTTTTTCAAATGCCCATTAATAATCCATTTTTAAAAAAATACAATACGCACCTAGTTGCTTTTTTTTTATGTGTAATTGCTTTCCCAATTGGTGTTGTATATTTATTGATTAGTTCAATTAGCAACAAAGTCAAATTGTTAATTTTGATTATTTTCGTGTTTTTGCTAAGGTATTTGATAGTGATTTATTTTATTTTTTACGGGTGGTTTATTTACCCCGAAGCAGCAAGGGTTTTAGCGCATTACTGTTTTGGAAATGGCAATAACTTATGTCTTGATGCAAGTTATATAAAACACTCGCCTGTTATTCAAAAACACCTAAAAAAAATGAAAGTGGGTGAAAAAAAGAGAATAGCAGTAAAGCAAAATGAAGATTACCGATTAACCTATGCCCTTAACGGCTTTGAAATGGAAAAACAAAAGAATAAAACAGTTATTACCCAATACATACAGTTTGATACAACCGGAAAAGTATATACTTATATTGGTCCGTTTCGCATCAGCGATAACATTGTACATGCATTTAATTGCAAACCCTATTGGGTAAGATGTGAATTTTAATTTTATAAACCTTTAAACAATTTCAATATGTTAACAGAAGTACATTACGCTGCTTTATGGAGAAATCCAGCAAAACATGGATTTGGACAATCCCATGCTATGCCCAGCTATCACGAGTACTGTATTCGTGAAAATCAAATTCAAGATTACCTTGATATTTTTAGAGGAAGAAGTACAAGAAATTCTAGACATCCAAATGAAAACGATCACCCAT
>CANHJJ010000246.1 GCA_947460565.1 Bacteroidota bacterium | reverse complement strand
TTTATCATTCTCAAAAGCCCTAACAGCCTTGAGTGTTAACTGAGGTTTGTTTTCTTTCGTGGCTAAATAGTTTATTTCAAAGGCATCTTCAACACCTGTAAATGCAGGTATCTCGCTCATATCAGTGGCTGATGTGAGTATGCGTTTGTTTACATTCGACAATTGATAAATGATAAATGACATGTCTTTTTCAAAGCCAAACTCCAATGATTTATCAAACTCATCCAATACCAAAGTCCTTACCGTTTCTACATTGTAATTGTTGTGGCGGGTGTGATAGGCAATGCGGCCGGGGGTGCCAATCAACAGAGCAGGTTCTTGCTCAAGGTTGTTTTTTTCTACCCGTGTGGGGTGACCACCATAGCAGCAACTTACCTTAAAACCTGTAGACATTTTTTTGAAAACACTTTCAATTTGTATGGCCAACTCGCGCGAAGGAACCAATATAAGGGCTTGCACACCACGCATTTCAGGGTTTAGTTGGGCTAGCACAGGAAGCAAAAATGCCAAGGTTTTACCCGAACCTGTGGGCGACAATAATAATATATCTTTTGATTTTTGGGATGCTTGTATGCTGGCCTCCTGCATTTCGTTTAGCTTTTCAATTTGCAGACGGCTTAAAATTTCTTTGAACATGTTTTAGGAATATGCAGCAAAGGTAAATATCCTAAGCTAGTAAACGATTATAAATTCTGGGGAGGATTTCAGAAGGATAAGCAATTTTTTTTAAAAACATGATCACTGCAGCTATGCTAAAACCAATCATAGGCAATATATTCTGAGCGACTTCGCTAAACTCAACCACAAGAAAAATTTAATTTTCATTTTTTATCTGGATTTTTTACCCCATAAAGGTTGAAAACATCTTAATCAATTTCATCAGTAAAAAAGTTAATCTTTCTTTTGATTGATATCGTTTGTGATTGCGAGTTTGAATCTAATTGTTGATTATTTAATTTTAGTAAGTTTTCAACGTGTTTAATTATGTTTTCGTGTTGTTCTTTTTGAATTTTGGTTTTGGGTCTTACATTTGGTATTGTTAGTTGGTCTAACTGTCCCATTGATATTTGTTGACTTCCTTTGACTTTTGTTATGAGTTTTTGTTATAAATAAAAGTTAAGGGCTTTTGAATTTAAGACTCCTAATAAATATTTGAGATTTATTTTATTTGATGTTATAATACAAATTGTGCTTTCAACTAATTCAGGTTGGTCGCTATATGTTGCGCACAATTTACTTCCTGTTCTAAGAATTAGTATGCGAGGTGTTTGCATGTGTTTTGATAATTTATTTGTTCCTCCAATTATTGTAAGGTTGCTGTATGTTGCATAGTTGGTGTAATTATCTGTATAACGGTTCATATTCTTACCTAACAAAAATGGAAGATTCGTTTTTGTTTTATTTGCTTTCCATTACTTCGTTTCTGACTTTTACACACATTCCTTTACTCATTTCAACCAACTGTTTCATTGGGTTAGAGGAGTTTTGAATTCGCATTTACCTTTTACAATAACAGCCATTTTTTAACCTTTTTCCAGAACACATTCCTGGTACATTCATATTTTTATTTGTTTTTTTATATAAATAAAATATGTTTGATGCATAACATATTAAAACAAAATCATTATGGAATTACTCACTGAAAATGAAAAAAAATACAAGCTCGAATTCCTAGGAAAAGGAAGCGAATTTTTCGGAATAATAATTGTTAATTGGCTATTAACTGTGCTAAGCTTTGGATTTTATTACCCTTGGGCAAAGGCAAAAAAATTAAAGTTTTTATACGGAGCCACAGCTTTAAATAATGACAGGTTTGCTTTTCATGGAACGGGAAAAGAAATGTTTGTAGGTTTTATTAAAGCCATTATCATAATTGCGATTATTTATGCTGTATTTTTTTTGTTTCTATTTCTAAAAATGCCTCTTGTTGGTATTTTAATTTTATATGCAGGTATTATTGCCATTGTACCATTGGCTATTCATGGATCATACAGATATCGTATGTCAAGAACCTCTTGGAGAGGCATTCGATTTGGATACAGAGGTAATAGAAATGAGTTTATTTTAAATTTTTATAAATGGTTTTTTTTTACAATTATAACCTTAGGCATTTATGGTGCGTGGCTTAGCATTAATAGCAGACGCTATATAATGAGTAATATAAAAATGGGTGATGTTGCATTTAATTATGAAGCTGATGGAAGCGATTATTTTTGGATGAATTTTAAAAATTATTTTTTGAGTATATTTACTTTAGGCATCTATACCTTTTGGTGGTATAAAGAATTGTTTGCCTTTTATGTAGACAATTTGAGTTTAGAAAAAGGTGAAGAAAAAATCACTTTAAGATCCAGGGCTACAGGTGGCGATTTTTTTGTATTAATTATTGTCAATTTACTCATCGTAATTTTCACATTAGGTTTAGGCTATGCATGGACAGTTACTAGAACCATGAATTTTTTTGCAGAAAAAATAGAAATAACTGGCAACATTGATTTTGATGCAATTAACCAAACCGAAGAGGATTATACTGATGCTACTGGAGAAGACATCGGAGACTTCTTGAATTTAGATATGGCAATGTAATGATTAAAGGGAATGCAATTTATTACGATGGGTTATCTTCTCTCTCTCAAAATATTGAACTCATCATTGATAAAGAAAGGAACCATCTAGTTTTTACAACACCCTTAGTAGGTGAAATAAATTGGCCCATTGAAAACATTGAGATTATTTTCAATAGCCAATTAATCAATATTCATTTTGGTTCAAATCCGGTCCAGGCCATAAAAATAGATGAGAAAGAATTTATTCAAGAGTTTACACAATATTTAAATAAAAATAACAAGGTAAGTTGGTATCAAAGGCTTATTAATCTTGGGACAAAGATTCATATCATTATCGCCATATGCTTCCTCGGCACAATTATTTTGGGGTATATTTACTTACTTCCAATTATTGCCGAAAGGGCAGTTGTTTTGATTCCTGAAGACTATGACACTGAAATAGGTTCAAGCTTTTACAACCAATATATTGAATATTGTGAAATAGATTCGATCAAAACAGAAGCTTTAAACTCATTTGCGCAACAATTAGATTTAAACAACACAAAGAATTTAAAATTTACCGTAGTTAAATCTGAAACAGTTAATGCTTTTGCCTTGCCAGATGGCAACATTATCATTTTTACAGGTCTACTTGATTTGATGGAAAACTATGATGAACTTGCAGGTTTAATTGGACATGAAGTTGTTCATGTAAACAAGCGTCACTCAATGAAAATGTTATGCAGAAACGCGGCTGGGTATTTATTCGTAGCTGCTATATTAAGCGATGTAAATGGGATTATGGCCACCATTAGTGACAATGTTAATAGCTTACAATCATTATCATATTCAAGAGGATTTGAAAAAGAGGCTGATGAAGAAGGTTTAAATTTAATGATAAAAAATAATACAAAACCAGAGGGCATGATAAACTTGTTTAAGCGCATACAGAGCAAACACGATATAAATATACCTGCAATTTTAAGTTCTCATCCGCTGCCTGAAGACCGAATTCAAAGTATAAAAAATTTAATCAAATCTAATAATAGTAGATACATAGAAAATAAATCTTTGAGAGATTTATTTTTGGAATTGAAGGATTAGAAATTTATGCTCTGCTTTATTTTCAACTCTGCCAAACTAATTATGGAGGCTATAGTTCATTCTAGTCTCTGCTCGAACTGACAAATCATGAATTTGTTTAATGCCATTGTATCAATGCCAAGTATCAAATAAAGATTTTATTTCAATTTTAGGATTCGCATATTGATTTAGCTTACCACTTAGTTTTACTATTTTCCTTTCATTAGGCAATAAGTCAAAATAATTGTCATCAAATAGCACTTGCTCATTTTCTGAACTTAAAAACACATTTTTAGCTAATTTATCTGATGTTATTTCAATGGTATTATTTGAAATGTACTTGAGTTTTATTGCAGGTTTGGTTAAGTTCAATTCCTTTGGTTTAACAAAATAATGTAAGGATTGAAGTACTTCCTTTCCACCATCAAAAGATGCAGACAAAACAAGTT
>CANHJJ010000245.1 GCA_947460565.1 Bacteroidota bacterium | reverse complement strand
GGCAAAGGAAGGGAATATATCAAGAATGAAATTATACCATTTATGTGTGAGATAGGATTCATATCCGCCTAAGGCGGAGGGCAGTTCTCCGCCTCTGGCGGACCCGCTACCAAGCGAGGCTGACTCTATTTGAGTTCAGCCTTTTTTTTATGATATTCAGGAAATATTTTCTAAAAAATAAAAACTTGATTGGGCTTAGTGCAATAAAATGCTGCACATTTCACATTGGAATGCTTGCTTGTTGTCATACATCATACAAATATTAATCTGTCAAAACAAAATATTAATTTCAAATTAGATTAGCAACTATGTTGTTCCTTAAATGACAAGGCTAATATATATTTGCCTTTTACAAAAAACCTTATCAATCAATAATTTCATCACATGAAAAAAAATCAGATTTGCTTATTGCTAGCTTGCTTCATATTACTATTTGCCTGTTCACATTATGATAGCCTTCAAAAAAATGGAAAAGTGAGTGATACTAATAAAAAAAGTCATAACAGTGGTCAAGATTGTATGAGTTGTCATGGGAAAGAAATGAGTGAAGCTGCTAAAGAAGCATGGTGGAATGTGGCTGGGACGGTTTACAATAGTAATGGAGGATTGAATACCAATGCACGTATTGAACTTTGGACTGAACCGAATGCCAAAGGACTAAAAATATTGAGTTTGAACACAGATAAAAATGCCAACTTTTACACAGAAAAAATAGTTAACTTTAATGGGGGTTGTTACCCAATTGCTATAAGTGGAAATGATACCATGTATATGTCGAGCAAATTCAATGGAACCGGCTGCAACAGCTGTCACAACAATGTAACAACAAGCAAGATTTTTGTAAACTAATTTGACCATAAACCCTCAATATGAAAGTAAAAATTACACTGTTATTTTTAGTAGGCTATAATTGTTTACTTGCACAAATCCCTCAGGTCTTAAATGATAAACTTAACCAGACTTATGATAGCCTGTGCTCGAAGTTAAATCTCAAAGGTTCTTCGGCTGCTATTATTATCCCGAATATGGGAACATGGAAACGAAATTATGGCCTCTCACATATAGGAAAAAACACTGATACCGAAATGCTTTTTACACTTGGCAGCAATACAAAAACATACACCTCAACCGTAGTTTTAAAGCTGCACCAAATGGGATTATTAAACTTAAATGATACTATAGGAAAATGGTTCAAAAATGTAAAAAACGTAAAAGGGAGTATTAAGGTTCAACAACTTCTTAATCACACAAGCGGTATTGCAAGCTATACCGATAATAGTGATTTGTGGACAGCTGTTAATAGCGATCTTGGGAAAAATTGGGCTATGGAAGACATATTACCTTATATAGGTACTCCTACTTTTGCCCCAGGAACCAATTGGGCTTATTCAAACTCAAACTTTTTGTTGGCAGGCATCATTATCAAACAAGTAACGGGTAAAACATTGGCAGAAGCCTATCGCAACTATATTTTTACACCATGTAATTTATCAAAAACATTTCTATTAGCAGATGAGACTACCACTCTGGATGTGGCGCATCATTGGAGTGTAAGGATTGGCAATACTTATTTAACAGATTGGGAAAGTCTAGGTCTAAGTTATATAGCCATGAACTCTGTAGCTAATTCGGCAGGAGGTTTGTATGCCACTGCTGAAGACAATGCTAAGTTTTTTAATGCCTTGTTTAATACAAAAATCATTGTTGCTGACAGTATGCTTAGCAAAATGAAAACCGTGAAAAATATTGGAGGTGGGGCTGGCTATGGATTAGGCCTATTTAGCTATTCAAATTTTAATGGTAGAACAGTTTATAGTCATGGAGGTACAAACCTAGGTGGTATAAACGAGAATCTGTTTGACCCAGTTAATAATTGTAGCATATCTGTCTTATCAAA
The DNA here is from genome assembly GCA_947460565.1 of Bacteroidota bacterium. Classification (GTDB taxonomy): domain Bacteria; phylum Bacteroidota; class Bacteroidia; order UKL13-3; family UKL13-3; genus RGVD01. The sequence continues at coordinate 2,182 of CANHJJ010000245.1, read as the reverse complement.
TCAAGATAGTGTTTCAAACAATTTGTTATTGACCCAAGTAGTAATGAATTTGCACAAACAATTGATTTCGGCTAAGGCGGATATTGAAGACATCGCCAAAGAATCAAGTGACTATTTTGATGTTTATCCAAACCCGTCTTATGGTAAATTCAGTATTAACTTCAAAGCATTGAATGATGAACAAATTGAGCAAATAGTGCTAACAGATATGAATGGTAAAAGCATCCAAGAAATTAGTGCTATAGATACTGCTATCGAATTGCCTTCAAAACAAAATGGCGTTTACTTTTTATTAGTGCAATTAAGTTCAGGAAAAACCATTAGCCAAAAGTTGGTCTTGGTAAATGATTAGTAAAAAACTAGTTGGTTATATTCTGAAACTTTTATTTTAACAACTCAGCATTGATTGAATAGACATCCATCATTCAATTACATTAACCGTTGAGAGTTTTATTGCCTCGCATAAAAACGAGGTAAAGCCAAATAATTTATAAGAGTTCCTTCAATTCAGGAATTGCTGGGATGTTCAATTATGAAAGCAATTTACGACTATTTCTTTATCAAATAATCGAAGCGATAGTTTGAAAAGGGCAGTTCACTTTTTTGTTGCATAAATTCACCTTTTAAGCCCAAGCTCTTACAAATACGATTCATCTCTTCTTCAGACCAAAACTTACCCATATCGTTTTGACCAAAAACATTTTGTTTTAACAATCTTAATTTCTTGCTAAAGTTATCGTAGTAAACATCCTTTTTAGCCAAATCAGGAACATCTCCTATAAGTAATATGGCTCCTGACTTCATATGCTTGCTAAGATTTTTTATAACATCAAAACCTCTTTGGTAAGTATCAAAATACTGAAATGAAAAATAGAGTACAATTTTATCAAACTGTTCATCTAGCTTAAGATTAAGTGCATCTGCCTGCTTAAATAAAATGTTTGAATCTGTATGTTTTAATTCGGCTTCATTTATGAGCAATTCAGAAAAATCAACTGCTGTGACTTGCTTGCAATATTTGGCTAACTCCGCACTAAGCAAGCCGTTTCCACAACATACATCAAGGAGATTATCATTTGCTTGCAAGTCTATTTTCTGCTTAATATCATCTGCTATTTGGCTTAAAGTTTGAAGTGGCATTACAACTCCATTCCTTACCCTTCCCACTTGCTTTTGGGCATTTCCTTCTAAGGACTTTTGGTTCCAAAATTCTTTCCAATTCATTCCTATTCGTGGTGGTAAGGTTCATTTTTGATGATGGTAAAAGCTCGATACAACTGCTCTGCAAAAATCAAGCGAATAAGTTGGTGAGAAAAAGTCATTTCAGACAATGAAATTTTAGCATTGGCCCTGTTGTATACATCTTGACTAAAACCATAAGCCCCACCAATTACAAAGCAAATATGGCTATGCTGAATGGATAGCTTTTCTAAGTGTTTAGCAAAGGCAACAGAACCAAAAGTCTTCCCATTTTCATCTAATAATATGATGTAATCATTGGGTTTAATTTTGGCTAGAAGCAAATCAGCTTCATTCTTTTTTATCTGCTCAATTTGATTTGATTTGAGTCGTGAGGGTAATTCAATCAACAGGCTCTCAAACTTGCAGTAATGCTTGAGGCGAGACGCAAACTCATCAAAGCCAGTATCTACAAACTTAAAATGGGTTTTGCCTAATTGAATGAGTGTTACTTTTAACATTGTTGTTGGGTATAAAATAGGATGCGCCCCAGCTTCGCTGGGGCGCATCACCTATGTCTTATCATGGCGAAGCACGAAAACATCGATACTATCAGCTGGTTTCAGCTATGAAAATCAAATTAATTGTTCTCTGGCTTTTCTGCTGTCGTGTCTTTTTTCTTCTTTTCTTTCTTTTTTACAGTTGATATTTTCAACTCATCAGGGTTGGCTTCTTTGTCATAATCCACATCCAACGTTTCACCTTCGCCTGTTTCAAATTTCAACACCTCTTCAGCCATTGGATCTTCAACATACTTTTGGATGGTTCTAGCCAAAGGCCTTGCACCTAAGTCTGCATCAAATCCTTTTTCAGCCAAGAAATCTTTTGCTGCATCTGAAATTTTGAATTTAAAGCCAAGCTCTTCCACTCGTTTTACCAATTTAGCTAAACTCAAATCGAGGATTTTAACGATAGATTCTTTAGCCAATGAATTGAATACAAT
>CANHJJ010000244.1 GCA_947460565.1 Bacteroidota bacterium | reverse complement strand
TCTGCAAATTTGCAGAAACTTGCTAAGTATCTATTTGGAAACTGAGTAGAATAAAGCGTATTAAAAATTTGCTCATTATCTTCAATTTGAAAACGCTCTTTAAATCTAGCTTGTAATTCAGGTTCTAACCTGCCACGCATGAAATCACGCACTATTTTCTTTCCAATATAACTTCCACTTCCTTCATCACCCAATAAATAACCTAGTGAATCAATATTCATACTCACATCATTGCCATCATACAAGCATGAGTTAGTACCAGTTCCTAAAATGGCGGCAAACCCTTTTTCATCGCCTAATAAAGCACGTGCTGAAGCCAACAAATCATGTTCTACATGTATTTCAGCTGCATCAGGGAAAGAGCGTACCAAGGCTTTTCTCACTATCTCTTTTTTCTCAGCTGTAGAGCAGCCTGCACCATAAAAATATATTTTTGAAACACACTTGCTATCCAAATCCTTCAAAAGATTTTCGGATAAAGAGTAATAAATGGCTTCCGTATCTATAAAATATGGATTGTATCCAATGGTATGAAAAATATTGGTCTCTAATCCATCTTTGGTCAAACACCAATCGGTCTTGGTTGACCCGCTATCTGCTATTAATATCATGTTCGTCTATTTACCTACAAATATTGAAATCTATTTCATATTTCTATATACACAACCTTGGTTTAAGTTCAATTCTTTGGTTTAGAATAAATTAAATAAATTCTAAAATTTAAACACCTACTTTTTAAATACTTAACATAAATTTTAGTACTTTGTATTGCATAATACTAAACTATAAATAGTTTTGTGCCATGATTTGTACTAAATAGTTAAAAGAACCGAAATGGATATAGAGAATAGCAAAGCGCAAATGAAAAAGGGAATTTTGGAATACTGCATATTGGCAGTAATTTCAAAAGGAGAAGCCTATGCCAGCGATATTTTAGAAGAAATGAAAAAATCTGAATTGATCGTGGTTGAAGGCACCTTATATCCCTTACTAACCCGACTGAAAAACGATGGCTTATTGAGTTACAACTGGGTAGAATCGAAGAGTGGCCCTCCCCGAAAATACTACCAATTGACCAAAGAAGGTGAAAACTTCTTACAAGTACTAAAATCAACTTGGACACAATTGGTGGATGCAGTAGAACGTGTTGTGAACACCAAATAGTTAATTATAAAATCAAAAACTCATTAAACACAAAATAAAATGGATAAAGTATTTCAAATAAACCTAGGTGGCATCGTATTTACCATCGAAGAAAAGGCTTACGAAACTTTAAAAGCTTACCTTGATAAGTTGCACAATCACTTTGGAAACAATACTGATACGGCCGATATCGTTTCAGATATTGAATATCGTATGGCTGAATTGTTTAGCCAAAAACTGAAGGATGGTCGCAGTACCTTATTCAGCGCTGATATCAATGAGGTATTGGGCATTATGGGAGATGTGAACCAAATGGATGGGGCTGAAAACACAAGCGAAACAAGAAATGAAGAAAGTCAATCAATTCCTCATAACATACGCACTGAGAGACTAAGACGTAATCCATTTGATGAGTCTTTAGGGGGTGTTTGTTCGGGTATAGGTTCATATTTTGATATCGATCCAACATTAATCAGAATCCTATTTGTGGTTGCCATTGTAATTTATGGTTCAGGACTTTTATTTTATTTTATTCTTTGGTTGATAATACCTAAAGCCAAAGGTGAAGATGCTGAAATCATGCGTCAACAAAAACAAGTGAGAACAAGAAAACTATTCCGCGATATGGATAATAAAACCATTGGTGGTGTATGCGCAGGTATTGGCGCTTACTTTGGTCTTGATACCATCTGGATTCGATTGGCCTTGGTTGTATCATTATTCATATTTGGTTCAGGTTTTATTTTATATATCATTTTATGGATCATCATCCCTAAAGCCCAAACCGCTGCTGAAAAATTGCAAATGCGTGGTGAAAGGGTAGATATCAAAAACATTGAGCGAGAAGTGAAAAACTTTAGCCAATCTGGCTCAAACAGCACCAATAATTTTGCAAGTAAAAGTACCAACTTATTGGCGAGTATATTTAATGTTGGTATCAAATTATTTGTAGGATTCATGGCCTTTATTGCCTTTGCCATTGCGATTGGTATTACCATTGGTCTTATTGCAATATCGTTTGGTTTAGGTAATGCAGGATTTGTTAAACAAATCATCATGCTTGCTAGCGATGATGCGATAGTATTATTATCAGCCAAAATTGGTATTGCTTGTATATTACTTGTTCCGATCCTTGGATTCATTCTATTGGCCATTCGCATTTTGTTTAAACCTAAATACAAAACCAGAATCGTTGCCTTAACCTTAACTGCATTCTTTATGATTGGTATAGGTTTATTGATTTTCTCAAGTATCAGGTATAAAAATTCAATTAATAGCAATTATACAAAGAACGAATACATTGGCTTATCAAAATCTGATACACTCTATATCAGTCTTGATGAAGCCACTGAAAATACAGAAGGCCAAGAGCTACCTGATTTTCGCATCAATGATGAACATTTAGTTTTTAACGACAATGGTTTAATGTTGCCTTTTACTGATTTGAAAATCAAAAAATCAATGCATGATAGTATGGGTATGACCATAAAATATAGCGCAAAAGGTGCAAATGAAACAGAGGCTTCAACAAATGCTGATGAAATTGATTACAAACCAAAAATAGTTGGAAACAAAATTACCTTGCCTTATGGCATTTGGATTGCCAAAGATAAGAAATACAAATTCCAAGATATCTCTATCAAATTGGCTATACCTGTAGGTACCATTCTAATTCTTGACGAAAGGGTTTACAATATCCTTGAAGACAAATATGATTTCTGTAACAGTGAAGCTGATAATGGGGTATTACAAATGACAGCCAAAGGACTAAAAGCCATCAACTGTGAAGAAGAAAAAGAATGGGATGAAAGCAGTGATGAGAATGAAGGAGTAAGCATCTTTTCAGATAGCACTGATAAAGAAATTCACATCAAAATAAATGAAGAAACCAAAGATGGTGACGGCAGCGTGGATATTAAAATTGGTTCGGACGATAAAAACAAATTGAAAGTGAAAAAGAAAACAATCTATAAAAACGGTAAAAAAGTAATTATAGAAGAAACCCAGATTGGTCCCGTAAAAATAAGTACTGAAACTGAAAAAGATAATGACAATTAAATAGCTTTGCCACCTTACATATATAAATGAAAAACATTAAACGATTAGAAGAGATACTGATTTTTGAAGATGAGCACTTTGTTTTTATCAATAAACCCGCAGGTTTCTCGAGTTTAGACGATAGACAAGAAGCAAACCATAGCATTATTAAATTGGCAAAGAGGCATGATGAAAACTTACGTCTCTGCCATAGGCTTGACAAAGAAACAAGTGGCATATTATTGCTTGCCAAAAGCGATGAAGCCTATAGAGAAATGGCCATTAAGTTTGAAAAACGTGAAGTTGAAAAAAGGTATCATGCAGTGGTGAATGCAATTGTTAATGTAAAGGATCAAGAGATTCTTTTACCTCTTAGCCAAACCAGAAAAGGCACAGCGGTGGTGGATAGAAAAGATGGCAAGCCTTCCCAGACCATCGTGAATACTTTGAAAAACTTCAGACATTTTACACTACTCGAATGCAAACCCGTTACAGGAAGATTGCATCAAATAAGGGTGCATTTGGCTTCTCAAAATTTACCCATTGTGGCCGATACCATATACCAAGGCAAAATGCCCTATTTGTCGGATATCAAAATAAAGTTCAACGAATCGAAATGGCAAAACGAAGAACCTATGATGAAACGAGTTGCTCTTCATTCCTACAACCTTAAATTTAATGCGTTTGATAAAGATTATGACGTGGTGGCAGAATATCCAAAGGACTTTGCTGTATTGATAAAATTGTTGGAGAAATACGATTCTTAGTAGTTGTTCGGTTCACGGCACCTCGGTTGCTCAATTCACATCCTTTGTCATTTCGAGCGGAGTCGAGAAATAGACTACCACCAAGCATTTGTTTAGTTCACGATTGTTCAGTTCACGGCTCCTCGGTTGCTCAAGT
>CANHJJ010000243.1 GCA_947460565.1 Bacteroidota bacterium | reverse complement strand
CCTGCAAGTAATGAGTTGAATGTGCAATTCTCAAAACCTGTTAAAGGAATTAATATTCATGTGTATGACATCTTAGGGAAAGAGAAGGATGTGAATACCGAATGGAGTAAAGCAGGAAGCTTGGCAAGCCTTGATATCAGTGGCATGCCGAATGGTGTTTACTTCGTTAGAATGAATGTGGATGGTAAAGACATTACCAAGAAGTTTATTAAAGAGTAATTTATTTTACCCTGACTTTTTCCAAAGCACTTTATAATTCTGTTCGTGAACAACCAATTTCCTTGGGTCTATCACGATTGGTTTTTCTTTTAAGAAGAATAAAATGAACAAGGAAATAACTGGCAAAAAGAAGCCAATTATAAACCATGTCCAAAAGCTATAACCCTTGGTGGTAGCCAAATAACCCATGACTGGTGGAAAGAATAATAAGAGAAAGAGTGCTTCCATTTAATTAGACTTTATTTAGGTTATTTTTCTTACAACAAACTACTTTTTCTTTTTTTATTTCTTGCATCAATCAGTGAAATCAGTGGCAAATACCTTACATAAAACCCAATTGCAACTTAGCCGATTCGCTCATTAAGTCTTGGGTCCATTGTGGTTCAAATGTCACGCGCACTTCCACATCTTTCACACCTTCCATGGCACTTAATTTTTCTTTTATTTCGGCAGGCATGCTTTGGGCTGCAGGGCAAAAGGGTGAAGTAAGCGACATTACAATTTCTATGTTTAAATCAACAGACACGTTCACTTCATAAATCAATCCAAGCTCATAAATATTCACAGGTATTTCCGGGTCGTATACCGTTTCCAATACCTTTATGGCTTCATTCTGAACATCTACAAATGTTCGAAGTGGTTTATCACTGGTGTTTTCCATTTTTTAAGTTGTTTATATTAGACGTATAATTATACGTCTTTACTGACTTGTTTTATATGCCAAAGCATACATCTTAATTTGTTTAATCATGCTTGTAAATCCATTGCTTCTTTGGCTTCCAATCATTCTACTCATGCCAATTTTTTCAATGAAAAACAATTCGCTGTTCAAAATATCATCGGGTGTTTGGCCGATCCATATTTCAACCAAAAGCGATACTAAACCTTTTGTAATTTCGGTATTGCTATCTGCTTCAAAAATCACCTTACCTTCCACAAAACTTGGAAACAACCACACCTTACTCTGACAGCCTTTAACAATATACTCTTCCGTTTTGTGTTCTTCAGACATGGCCGGTAATTTCTTACCCAAATCCATCAAGTAAAACAAGATGCTTTCCATATCATCTTCGAATAATTCAAAGTTTGATATTATTTCTTCCTGTATATCCTCAATACTCTTTCTCATATTATTGTTTTTTGCCACAGATTTCACTGATTACACAAATTAATTTCATCAGTGCAATCTGTGAAATCTGTGGCTATTTCTTTACTAATTTACTAACTGCCTCAATAAAAACATCAATCTCTTCTTTGGTATTATAAACAGAAAATGATGCCCTGACTGTACCATCCAATCCCAAACGATTCATCAACGGTTGAGTGCAATGATGGCCTGTTCTTACCGCAATACCTCTTGCATCCAACATCATGCCTACATCAAAATGGTGCATACCTTCGATAATGAATGATTGAACGGATACTTTTTCTTTGGCTGTGCCGATTAATGTAATAGTTTTTTGTGGAGACGCATAATGATGTGTCTCGACTCCGCTCGACATGACATCAGTTTCATTCAATCTCAATAAGCCGTTTACCAAATAATGTAACAACTCTTTTTCGTGATTACGAATATTTTCTTTGCCTAATTCGTTAACAAAATCTAGGGCGTATTTGAATGCAATCACATCTCCAATATTGGGTGTTCCTGCTTCAAATTTGTAAGGGATTTCGTTATAGCTAGTTCGTTCGAAACTCACTTCCTTTATCATCTCCCCTCCACCTTGATAAGGCGGCATGGCTTCAAATAATTCGCGCTTACCATACAACACACCCACACCCGTTGGCCCATATAATTTGTGTGATGAAATGGCTAAGAAATCACAATCTAATGTTTGCACATCCACATCCAAATGCGAGCAGGCTTGCGCTCCATCCAATAGCACCTTCGCACCTACTGCATGTGCTTTTTCAATAATTTCTTTAACAGGGTTGATGGTTCCCAAAGCATTACTCACCCATACACAAGCCACCATTTTGGTTTTGGGAGACAATAATTTATCGAATTCATCCATCAGCAATTCACCTGAATCGTTTATTGGAATAACTTTTAGTATAGCACCTTTCTCTTCACATATCATTTGCCAAGGCACAATATTGCTGTGGTGTTCCATGCATGTGATGACAACTTCATCTCCTACTTGTAGAAATTTTCTACCCCAAGTTTGAGCAACTAGATTGATGCTTTCAGTTACACCTTTCGTAAAAATACATTCTTCAAGTTCTCTAGCATTGATAAAGGCTTGAATGGTTTTACGGGTGTCTTCAAACATTTCGGTAGAACGAGCAGCTAGTGTATGGGCTGCACGGTGAATGTTTGCATTGTCTTTGGTATAGTAGGTATTCAAAGCCTCAATAACAGATAGCGGCTTTTGAGTAGTAGCAGCATTGTCAAAATACACCAATGGCTTTCCATTCACTTTCTGATGAAGGATTGGGAATTGCTCTCTGATTTTATTTATTTCTACCACAGATTTCACTGATTACACTGAATAATTTTTATATATGATTTTTTCTTTTTCCATAGACTACAAAAATTACACAGATGTTTTATTCAATTTTCTCTGTGAAATCTGTGTAATCTGTGGCTATAATACTACTCGTTTAAACTTTAAAGAATCTTCTCCAAAATTAATAAGTAGGCCTGTTTTCAATTTTGATGCTGCCAAATAGTTTATCACTTGCTTGTAATTTTCTTCAATAACATAGGATTGAGCTTTTAACTCTAAGACAATACAATCAAACACGATAAAATCTGCAACATAATACCTATTCAACTTTTTTCCTTTATATTCTATTTCAAAAGCTTGTTCTCTTTTATATGGAATATCCTGCAATTTGAACTCAATTTCTAATGCTTCTTTATATACAATCTCTAAAAAACCTCTTCCTAAATTTTTATGTACTTCCATGCAAGCCCCAATGATCTTGTAAGTTTCCTCTTTATTGGTATACTTTTTTATGGTTTCATAGAAAACCTCAGGTTCTTCGAAAGTTAACATATTATAAAAATAACTTTGCCATTATAACATTAATCAGAAATAAATCTTCTGTGCAATCTGTGTAATCTGTGGCTATAATTTTTCTTCAATTAATTGTTCCAACAAACCTACCAATTCTGGTATTTTTATCTTTTCTGCAATATCGTCAGCAAATGCATTTAATAACATTTTTCTTGCTACATCTTCAGGAATGCCTCTGCTTCTTAAATAAAACATAGGCTCTTCATCAAGCTGACCAATGGTTGCTCCATGTGTACATTTTACATCATCTGCAAAAATTTCCAATTGAGGCTTAGTGTTAATTGTAGCTTCTGGATCTAACAATACATTTTGATTTCTTTGGTATGCATTGGTTTTTTGCGCATCCAAATGAACCATAATCTTACCATTAAACACTGCCGTTGACTTGTCTTTCATGATCCCTTTATACAATTCATTGCTCTGGCAATTAGGCATCGCATGATCAACACGGGTATGGTTATCTATATGGTTTGAACCTTCGGTAATATACAATCCATACAAAAGTGTATCACAATTTTTGCCATTCATATAGAAATGTAAATTATTGCGAACCATTGTTCCATCAAGGGTTAAGGTTACTTGATTGATATTGGTATTAGCCTCTTGAAAAATTTGTGTATAGTTATTTTGATAGCTTTCACCTGTTTGTTGCTGGATTTTATAATGTTCTAAATGGGCATTTTCATTCACATATATTTCATTCACCACATTGATGAAAGAGGCATTTACCCCAGCAGAAATATACGATTCAACGATGCAAGCTTCTGCATTTTTTTCTAAAATTATCAGGTTACGAGGTTGGCTCAATACGTTCATGTCATTGGCATCAACCACATTTATGATGAT
>CANHJJ010000242.1 GCA_947460565.1 Bacteroidota bacterium | reverse complement strand
TAACCGTGCTATGCAAATGTTGCGTACCAAGCTATATGAAATCGAATTGCAAAAGCATAATGATGGCATTGCAAACAAGCGTAAAACCATGGTGTCAACGGGTGATAGATCTGCTAAGATTAGAACCTACAATTACCCACAAGCTAGGGTAACTGATCATCGTATTGGTTTAACCAAATACAATTTACCCGATGTGATAGCAGGTGATATCCAGGAATTTATTGATAAGCTTCAAATAGCTGAGAATTCAGAGAAGTTGAAAGAAGGTCAAATGAACTAAAGATTAGACTCTTACTAAAGCAAAAAGTCAAATTATTATTTGAAATGTTGTAAAAGACATTTTAATTGCTATATATTTGTCCTGATGGACAAATCTCATAATATTCATGATTTTGTAAATACGGCATTTTTTGTGTCTGTTTTACGATCTTTGATTCTTGTTGAGGTATTGGTATTTTTCTATATCGGCATACAATCCTCTTTTTCACTTTTGTATTGTTTGCAGGCTCTTTCACTTGTTGTACTGCATATTACCACCTTTCAGTCTTCAAAGTATTTCTCATTTAATTTTTTTCCTTATAGCATAATTATTTCGCTTGCGCTAATGCTTTTGTATAATGCTTTTAGTCCATTATCCATTTCGTTTGTTGGCTTTTCTGTTTCGTTGGTTTTTTATTCTATTTTTTTAATTAAACACAATTGGCTTCAATATTTTTATGTAAGCATCATTATCATCTCTGCTTTTGCTAGTGAGGTATATAAAGGTACTGATTATGAAATTGCCCTGATGGTTCTTATCCCATCCATTGGATTCACAAGTCTTTTTTATACGGCTATTTTGCATTTACAGAAAACCCATCTTCAGTTGGCAAATAACATCCATGAACTTGTTAAAGCAAAGTCAGAATTTCGGCTATTACTAGAAAATACGAATGTTGATATTTGGAGTGTTGACAAAAATTATAAATACATTAAAGGAAACTCTAAGTTTGAGAATTACCTATTCATAGTTTATAACAAAACGATTGTATTAAATCAAAATATACTTGAATTTACGGAGGATAATGAAGATAAATTATTTTGGAAAAAGATTTATGATAGGGGTTTAAATGGTGAGGTATTCACTTTAGAAAAGGAGAAAAAAATTAATAATGACCTTATCACATTTGAGATTAATGTTAATCCTATATATGATGTTTCCAACAAAGTTTATGGCGTTACCTTATTAAGTAAAAATATTACTCAAAAGAAACTTTTTGAAAAGCAAAGGGTTGATAGTCAAAAGTTTTTGGATATTGTTTTAAATGAAATGCCAATCGGCTTTGAACTCTTCAATAATGAGGGATTTTTAATAAGGATGAATGAGAAACAAATGAAGAATTTAGCTATCTCTAAGCCTGAAAATTACATAAATAATTATAATATATTGACCGACTCATTCAGTTTGGCAAGTGGCCAGTATGAATATTACAAAAGAGCTTACAGTACGGGTGAAGTTGTTAATTATGAAATTGTTATTGATTTTGATTTGCCTGAAAACCCTTTTCTAAATATGAAATCAGTTTCTACATTTGAGGTTAATTTGTTTTCAATAAAAGGTGAGAATGGAAGCATAAAGGGTATGATCGCACTAACATCAGATATTTCGGTTAGAAAGCGAAACGAGCAAATTCTTCTAGAGCAAAATAAGCGCTTTGAGGAATATAGTTTTACCTTGTCTCATGTAATACGCAGACCCGTTGCAAATCTGATTTCGTTAACAGGCTTGCTTCACGATTATGCTGATATAAATGTTGAGGACCAGAGCACATTAAATTTTATTCATGATTCGGTGCAGGAGTTGGATGGTATTATTAGAAATTTAAATTCAAGACTTAACTCTAATATATAATAAACAGTACATATGAAACTTAAATTATTGCAAATTGATGATGATAGTATCAATAACATGGCCAATGAGCGATTACTAAAGAAAATGGGCGTTGAATTGGAGGTTACCAATTTTTTAAATCCATCTGAAGCAATTAGCTTTTTAACCAACAGTGAGGCCTCCTATGATTTAATGCTTCTTGATATCAATATGCCACAATATAGTGGCTGGGAATTTCTTGAGAAATATGCTTCGTTAAACAAAACAATACCTATAGTTATGCTAACCACGTCCTTAGATCCGCGCGACCAAAACAGGGCTTTAGAGAATAGATTATTACATGGTTTTTATTCTAAACCACTCACAAAACAAATGTTGATTGAAATATTCCATACATGCCAATTACCTATTGATATAGTTATTTAATGAAAAGCACGAGAATATCCATTGCAGAGCTTTTTACAACAACATTATCAATTCTATACCGTCTGCATTCTAGCATATTCTCTTTCTGTTTGTTTGTTTCTATTGCTAAAGGTTAGCATTAGCATACTTACCATCGTTACAATACAAGTAAATGTGAAGAAGGAGAATGAATTTTCAATTACCAATGTTAAGTAAATGACAAATGCACATAAAAGGGTCATTACAATCACTGGAGGCCTCAAATAATTGGCACCAAAATTAATTTTATTGAAGTTTTGTGTATTTATTCCATCTATTAATATTTTGGCACCTAAATAGTAGTAGTAGGCAAATAAAAACGATTGTTTTAGATGGAAAGCCAATTGCTTGCTTTTTGATTCTTTACTATAATCTGTTAGGGTAGCATTTTCAGCAAACCCAATTGGGTTATTATATAGCACCAGATTTGATTGAAGTTTTTTGTCATCATCAAAATTACTTGGGTTTAGGTCTATCAACTTTAGTGTTTGTAATTTAATGAAAAATCCGTGGTGGCAAATGGTGCTCGAAAGTCCGGCCTTTATGCGATTGCTTCTTTCAACCATATTTCGGACATTGCTTTTGTTTAACCCTAATATTGATTCATCAGATTTTATGATGTTAGCTTGTGCTACCTTATAACCTTGGTTAAACAAAACATTGATATTTTTAATGAAGTCAGCATCAAGTGTGCAATTTCCTTTTATGTAGGCAACGACTTCTGAGTCCGGTTTAACTACATTTACAACATAGTCAATTATCTGTAATTTACTCTCTAATAAGCATCTTTCCAAGATTCTATATTTCTTCAAATTAATGGATGATGGCATTTTTACTCCGTTTGCAACCATGAACAAAACTTTAAAATTTTGGTAGCTTTGGTTTTGCAATGATCGTAATAAATTGTCCCAATTAAAGTTTTCGGTAACATGCACTATCAATGTATATTTGTATTGATAGAAATCATTTGACATTTTTTCTTTGACTTTCGATTTTAGGGCATTCATTTTAACCATTATTGTTAAGTAAACGGCTGAAAGCATAATAAAACAGAATGCTGTTTTAAAAATTGTAATGAAAATTTCTGTTGCCATGATATTTTATAATAAATTGCTTGAAACTGCATCGCTTGCCACTCGTTGATAGTTATCAAACGGGGTGTCAACACCTGGGAAAATATCTACATTATAGATTGTTTTAAGTTCAAGTAATGCTGATAATAATAGTACCAATACTAAAACTAAATACAAGAACTTAGCAAAATCCACCATTCCATTTTTAGCTCTTATGATTTTATAAAAAAAGTATCCTTTTAATGATTCTTCTTTTTTTAATTGAATGTAATAACCGATTGTATTTTTTTGAGCTTCCATATTGACCTCCTTTTGAATAATTTTATTGTTACTGATTTACTTGTACAAATATATAATTCAAATGGTGGTAAAAGCTATGTAAGTGGCGAAATGACGTAAAATATCTCTTATGCAGGATTATTTAGCTGAATAACAGCCACATTAATTTTGAAAATTTGAAAAATTTTGTTGAAAATGAGGTCGAAATTGGATGAAATTGAAAGAAAAAGTAGTATTTATTCTACATAAAAAGGAATATATTTATTTAAATGGGGTAATTTATTATTCAAATGGCGATTTTTTGATTTCCCTTTTGAGCCTTTAAAATGAACTATGATTAAACAATTGCCCTTACAAACTCATCATTTCTTTGAATTTAACGGCCTGTCTTCTGCTTACTTCTACCTTCAATCCATCTTTCATGTG
>CANHJJ010000241.1 GCA_947460565.1 Bacteroidota bacterium | reverse complement strand
GTACCGCTAGTAAAACAATAAACATTATTTCGCCCTTATTTGGAGGTGGAGTAATAGAGGTAGATGAAAAAAAATACAAGTTGTATGGTACATTTGCAAATACCAATAAGGGGCATAATTACCAAATGCACAATACAGGGATTTTCTTTATATATATTAATTCTCCTACAGATACAGGATATGTGCCAAATACTTATCGTTTTAAAAAATACCATGGTAGGCGTGACCAAAATTTTATTGGAGGGTATGATAATATAAACTATAGTGGCGCTGGATACTACCAAGATAGTACTTTATATGGATTTAATTTAATAGAAGATCTATATAAATTTGTTGAAAAATGTACTCACCAAAAGAGTAAAGATATATCTCACAAAAAATTTGAATTACTCAATAGTTTAGAGAAAAGAAGTAATTTTATTAATGCCTATTTTGTTGATAGTATTGCATCCGAAACATTTAAAAGCCAGCTTGAAAATGGAACAATAAACCAATATAACAAAGATTCATACCCTTATAACAGTCAAAATAGGCTGGATAAAACCACCCCTGTTTATAAAATAAAACCATAGAAACTAAATTTTGAAGCCATAAAAGCATGGCGAAAAAATAATACTAAAACAAATGGTATTAAATAGGACTAAACCGAACACTCTTCAAAAAAGGAATTATTCAAAAAACTAAAAAAAACTTTAATAAATTATTTGTCTTGAATATTCTTTAATCATTAAAATTTATACCTCACTTGCACTATCAACGTCCTTGCAGGGTCCATTTTTCCTGGCCTTGAGGCGTATTCATGATTTGTAACATTGTTAATCAAGAGGCCAAAGCTCAGGTTTTGGTTAGGGTTATAATTGAATCGAACATTGTGCACATAATCTCCTGTACCTGCGCTTTCAAAGAAGCTTTTCACACCGGGTAAAACAGCTACAAGGTTGTCTATTTTCTCATAAATGCTGTAATAAAACAATGAATAACCAAGGCTGTATTTGCGGTATTCTGCTTCAATGTCCACTTTACCAATGCTTCTGTTTCTGTAGGGTAATAATACATTGTATAAATATGAACCACTGTCAATCTTAGCGGTGCCAAAGCTTTTAACAAATTTGTCAAAATAAAAGCTTGGATCATCAAGTCGGGTATCTGAACTGATATTAACGGGTAGGGTATAGGTGTATCCTGCAATGGTTCTAATCATCACATTTTTAATTTTGCCTTCGCCTGTTAGTGAAAACTCAAAGCCTGCAGCCCTTGTTTTGCCAACGTTTTGGGCTTTAAATCCAATCACACCATCCGTTACAACTATTTGTCCAGTATTTGGGTCAAAATAGTAACTAGGTTTTATCCATTGGTCAAACTTAAAATCTATCATGCTATCGTATTGCTGAATAAATATTGCAAAATCAGCAGAAGCAACAAAGTTACTTATCTTAAAGCCTTGCTGTATGCCTAGTTCGGCAGTCCAACCCTTTTCAGGCACTAGGCTTGGATTGGGTAATACATTTAGGGTAGAAACCCTATCGCTTACATATTTTTCGCCAATGGTAGGCACCCTGTATCCTTCGTTATAATTTGTGCGGATATAAGTTCTTTCTGCCAATTGGTAATTGATACCAATTCTTTTTAACAAACCAGTTGTATTCGGAATGGTGTCGGTAACTAAGTATTCATAACGTCCACCAAGAATGAACGTAAATCGTTTGTAATTATATTCTAGTTGGCTATAAACAGCAGCGCTTCCACCTGCAAAGCTGCCTTTATAAACGTTTCCTACACTCCACATGGTGGTGCTGTAGATGCCAGAATTTAAAGAGAAATGTGGGTTGAACTTTACTCGATTATTATAATCAAGGGCATATAAATTGGCAATGGCATCATCCATATCAGGAAATTTAGTTTTGTCGATGATACGCCTGATTTGATAGAACCTAAATTTTAGCGCATGACTCATTTTTCCATGCTTGTAGTCTAGATGAGGGTCAATACTTATGATTTGGTTTAAGTTTACAATGGGTTTTGTTCCATTATACTGCTTCAATGAACCCGTATCTGCGTTCTGCCAAAGAAAATAACTACCTGAGTAATCAAGCATGATATTGGCATTTAAACCAAAGCTAAGATTGGGAATAGATGAAGGTCTGTAGCGCGTTTTGACGTAGGTTCTAATTCTATGTTCGTCATTGTATTGCAAATGACTATTGATGCTGGTGATATTGCCACTTAGCACCAAATCGAACTTACCCCATGCTTGTTTATGGCTAAAAGCTAAGCCAGTTGAGTTTGGTTTTCCGGCTATTGAATCCCACCAATTGATATAACTTCTATCATAATTCTGCATCACACCTTGGTAGAATTGGATTTTTGTTTGAGGTTTTTTACTGGGCCAGCCTGTCCTAACATTCACCGTTCCATTCAAAGCTGATGAGCCATATAAAACCGAGGCAGAACCCTTGATAACTTCAATTTGATCGGCTGCTTCAATGGGAAGGAACTTCCATCTCACATCACCTAAGTCGGCACCTAACAAGGGCATATCATCAAGCAAAACAGATACTTTACTACCTGTATTGAAGCTGAAACCTACACCCCCGCGAATAGTGGCTTGTCCATCCACCACTTGAATGCCTGGAATACGATTAATCACTTGAGATAAATCTTGGGAGGCTGTATTGTCTATTAAATAGGGTTTGATGATGCTAACAGAGGTAATTTCTCTAGCAATCTTTTTCTCTTCGCGACTACCAGATACTACAAATTGGTCTAACTGATTTTGAAAGGGTTCTAGTTCGATATTGAAATTTCTAATACCAAAGTCTTCTTCGTTCAGATTTCTTTCATATAGTCGATATCCAATTTTTGAAACCCTCAATAAATGTTTGCCAGGTTGTGTTTTGAACCTAAAAAATCCTGCACTGTCTGTAAATTGTCTTTCCCCTTTGTCGAGGAGTATTGATGCCATTTGAAGTGGCTTATCTGTTATGATATCTGTAATTTTTCCTTGAATAATTAAATTTTGTGCTTCGGAAAAAAATGAAAAACATACACATGCAAATAGTAATAGATATATTTTGCTTTTGCCTTTAATCATTATCAAATAGTTACTCTAATTTTTAGCTAATTTATGTCAAGTTTAAGAAATATTATCATTTACTGCTAAAAATCTTAAGAAGTTTTTATGCAAGTCAGCAAACAATTATTAATTTCGGGCGGTTTTTAAGAGTAATAAATCACAAAAACATAAAATTATAAAACTGTAATGGGTAATTTAAAAGAGAAATTTGCGGAAAAAGCCATGCCGTTGGCTGTTGAGATTAGAAACTTCGTTAAAGAGAATGCCAATGTAGCATTAGGTGAGTTTACTGTGGAGGATGTGTATGCTGGTCAGAAAGGCATCATAGGCTTGTTAACAGAAACGTCACTTCTTGATTCGAACGAAGGCATTCGTTTCCGTGGATACTCAATTCCTGAATTACGTCAACTATTACCCAAAGTGCCAGGTGGTACTGAACCATTGCCGGAAGGTTTATTTTACCTAATGTTAATTGGTGAGTTACCAACTTATGATGATGTTTTAGAAATTCAAGCCAACTGGGCTGCTCGTTCAGAAGTCCCTGCGCATGTATATGCTGCATTGGATGCAATGCCTATCACTACCCATCCAATGACTCAGTTAACAATGGCAATAATGGCATTACAAACTGAATCTGTTTTTGCGAAAGCATACCGTGATGGAATCAATAAAAAAGATTATTGGAGTTATACCTATGAAGATGTTTGTACACTATTGGCGCGTTTACCATTAGTAGCAGCCTATATTTACAGAAGAACTTACAAAAATGGTGAGCATATTCCTGCAGATCCTAAATTGGATTGGGCAGCAAATTTTGCTCATATGTTAGGTATCGACCAAAATGAGTTTTACAAATTGATGCGATTGTATTTAACCATTCATGCTGATCATGAAGGTGGAAATGTTTCTGCACATACGACTCACTTGGTGGGTTCTGCCTTATCAGACCCTTATCTTTCATTGGCTGCGGCTATGAACGGTTTAGCAGGTCCACTGCATGGTTTAGCAAATCAAGAAGTAAT
>CANHJJ010000240.1 GCA_947460565.1 Bacteroidota bacterium | reverse complement strand
CTGGTAAATCTACACGTTGAAATTTAATTCGGTGGTTATCGGCAGCAGGATTAAATATCATAGTTACATTCTGTCGAGTGTGCAAACCAACACCATTTACCTCTACTGATTTTTTTATAGTCGTGTGTTTCATTCTATTGTTTGATTTGATAATTGAAATTTTTTACAACTCCAATTCTAAATTCTTAATTGATAATTCCTAATTCCTAATTCCTAATTCTACCATCTTCTTTTCCAACTCTTGCAAGCGCTTCATCAAGTCAGGTAATTTGCGGTAAATCACACTTGATTTGAGTGAATCGCTATATTCAAAAGCTGGTGAGCCAAACCATTTTTGGTTTTCAGCTTTGATAGTCGAATTTATCCCACTTTGAGCTCCTATAGTAGTGCCATCCGCAACGGTAATATGTCCAACAACACCCACTTGACCGGCTATGATACAATGCTTGCCAATTTTGGTACTTCCTGCAATGCCGGTTTGTCCAGCAATAACCGTATGTTCTCCGATTTCTACATTATGTGCGATTTGTATCAAATTGTCTAATTTAACACCCTTGCGAATAATGGTGCTACCCATAGTGGCCCTATCAATGCTGCAATTAGATCCAATCTCTACATCATTTTCTACAATCACATTACCCGTTTGAGGTATTTTTTTGTATGACCTATCTGCTTGAGGTGCAAAACCAAATCCATCACTACCTATAACGGTACCTGCATGAATAATGCAATTGTCTCCAATTAGACAATCATTATAAATTTTCACCCCGGCAAAAAGGACACAATTGTTACCTATTTTAGCATTGTCTCCAACAAAAACTTGAGGGTAAATTTTCGTATTATTACCTACACTTGCCCCATCAGCTATATAGGCTGTTGAGGCCACATACACATTAGTTCCAACAGTACTATTATCTGAAATGTATGATCCTGGTTCAATGCCAGTTTTTTGCGTTGCTGCAGCAGCAAATTGTTCTAATAAAAAAGTAAAAGCCGAGTAGGCATCATCCACTTTGATAAGCGTTGTTGTAAGTTCCTGACTTGGTTCAAATGTTTTGTTAACCAAAACTGCCGTTGAGCCTGTTGTATAAATATAGCTTTCGTATTTGGGATTGGCTAAGAAAGAAAGGGCTTCTGGTTTACCTTCTTCAATTTTTGCCACTGTGCTTAAAATGGCATCTGGATTTCCAACAACTTCTCCATTAAGAAGTATGCTTAAGTCTTTTACTGTAATTTGCATCTTTTTATATTATTAATGAGCCTTATCTCCTTTCTGAGGGAGCATATTTGGTATCATCCAAATCTTATACATTGCTACTAGCGCAAAGCGGGCTGTTACAAATTTTCGCCTATACCTCTCAACATGAATGGATAAGCATTTTATTACGGCTTGCAAAATATGCGATTTTGATGAAAGAAAAAAATAGGGGTGTGGGTAAGTGTATTATACCCTATTGTTTTTTTTTGATTTTCAGTGTTTTGAGAACAATTGCAACTAATGCTTTATTAAATAAATGGTTATGTCCAATGTTAAAAGATTGGTTTACTCATATTTGTCAAAAAAGGAAATTCAATTATCTTTTTACAATAGCCTATTTGAAATTGGACATAAGCAAGCTAAGTTTGTTTAAAATAAAAGACCCAATGAAAATTAAGATTCAAACATTTCTTTATATTGGATTAATGACATTGCTTTTAAGTATGTCGAAATGCGAAACACGGACTGAATATACAGCTTACAACCCAGTATTTATGAAACGTGCGGATTTGGAGAAATCCATTAGTGTGCAAGAACCACGTGAAATTTTTGAACCAGCCAAGATTTACACCAAGGATAATTACCTATTTGTGAGTGAAGCAGGTTTAGGGGTTCATGTTGTTGATAATAGCAATCCTTCTTTACCTAAAAAACTAGCTTTTATTAAAGTATTGGGTTGTTTTGATATGGCAATTAAAGGAAGTGTTTTATACGTAGACAATGCTACTGATTTGGTAGCTTTGGATTTATTAAACCCTACACAAGCTATTGTTGTGCAACGCATAGTAAATGCTTTTCCTGAACCTCTTCCACCTGATAATTTGCCTATTCGTCCTGAGCATGAGAAACAAAATAGGCCCTCGGATTTGGTTTTAGTAAAATGGAATAAATCATAATTGTAAAGCCATGAAAAGTATAAAGATTCTTATATTCCTATACATCACTATTGTTTTGGTATCTTGTGATAAGCAAGCTAGTGATAATCCTTCAAGTACTGTTATTACTGATGGTGCAGGCGTGGGTGGCTCAACAGCAAGGTTTGCCATAATTGGCAATACTCTGTATACAGTTGATGATAAAAGTTTAAATGTGTTTGATATCAGTGATACTAAAAATCCTCTTAAAACTGGCCGCTCCTATATAGGTAGAAATATCGAAACCATTTTTCCTCGAGATACCAAAACGATTTTTATTGGTTCTCAAAATGGCATGTATGTTTATAATATTAGTGATCCTAATCTAATAACTGAGCAGGCGGTAGTAAATCATTTTAGGTCCTGCGACCCAGTAGTGGCAAATGATAAATTTGCTTTTGTAACACTTAATAATGAAGGTACTTCATTTTCCCGCAGATGTTGGGGTTCTAGTAATATGCTTTTAACTTACGATATTTCCAATATTAATAATGTTATTCCTTTGAGCACATACAATTTGGTTCATCCTAAGGGTTTAGGTTTGATAGGCAATAATTTATTTGTATGTGATAATGTGTTGAGATGGTATGATGCAACTGATCCGAAAAATTTAATTTCTAAAAAGAATTTTTTAATTTCAGCACATGATATTATTCCCTTAAGCAATAGATTAATTTTAGTAGGTGATGATGGTATTAGTCAACTGGGTTTTGGCTCTGATAGTGTATGGTTTTTAAGTAAAATTCAAACCCCAATTAAATAGCCATGAAAAACAAGTTTCTTACCTTATTTTGTATAATTCAAATTTCTGTTATGGCACAGAAAAAGGATTCATTATTTTTATCAATCAATGTTGTTCCTCAATATGTTTTTATTAATGGAATAAAGGTGGATATTGAATATAAAGTTTCAGATGATATTCACATATACGGAGGTGGACAATACTACACAGGGCTAGTTAACTCAGATGGCAGTCAATCTGTATCTAAATCAACTTCAAGTACTGTCGATCAAAGCAAAAGGACAAATGATAATATTATTGGAAATGGTTATCATTTTGGTGCCAAATATTATTTTCTTCATAACGAATTAAAAGATTATTATGTAGGAATTGAAGCAACCTATAATACCTATGATTTTAAATTGAATGATTATAGCTATTTTCCTTACACAGATGATGGCCTTCAATTTTATGAATATCGTTTGGGTGAAATTAGCGCCAAATCCAGTCAAATGACCTATAGCACCAGTGTAGGAATCACCCAAAAATACAGAAGAGTCCTTTTAAATTTTTGGGCAGGCTTGGCATATATACAAGCATCGACTAGTGAAAATTTTCATTTATACAGAAAATATGATACCTTTTATTGGAGCTATGCTTTTAGTGGATGGAGCCCAAATGTGGGTCTAAAAGTTGGATGCTTATTATTCTAATCAAATAAAAGCCCTCACTGCAATTCAATGAGGGCCTTTTTTAAAAAGTATAATTTATTATTTCTTTGGTAGTAAAATAATATCTACACTCACGTCTAAGGTTTCTGCAATTTTAGATACAACCAATTTTGGTATTTCAATTTTATGATCTGCATTTTTTACAGGGAAGTTGGAAACCAATCTTATTTCCCCATTTTTAACAGAGATGTTTCCAGGTATGGTTCTTTCAACTTCTACCCCATGAATATTGAGTTTACCAGTAACAGTTACTTTATACTCTCCATCTTTTGATAAATCTACTGTTTCGTTGATTTTACCTTTGAAAGTGCTGGTTGGGAACATATCACTTTGCATATACTTTTCATTAAAATGTTCCTCCATTAATTTGTTAGGAAAACTAAAGGTAGTATTGGTAATGATAATAGCCATTTCATTCTTAGCGGCATTCAAAACGGCTAAAACACTGAGACTGGTTCCATCAATATCTTCG
>CANHJJ010000239.1 GCA_947460565.1 Bacteroidota bacterium | reverse complement strand
TTGCCCAAGATGTTTACTATCCTGGATCAAGTGAGCCAAAAGAATATTACATGAGTGTGATGTTAGACAGAGGTCAAAGCAAAAACATCATTGTGTATAGTACTGAAGGTGGTATGGACATTGAGCATGTGGCTGAACATACGCCTCATTTAATTCACAAAGAAACCATCGATCCTAAAGTAGGATTACAAGCTTTCCAAGCTCGTAAAATTGCGTTCAACTTAGGATGCGAAGGAGAGGCTTTCAAACAAATGGTAAAATTTGTGACTGCCCTTTATACTGCCTACGACAAAGCAGATGCAGCTATGTTTGAAATCAACCCAGTTTTGAAAACCAGTGATGACAAAATCATTGCGGTTGATGGAAAAGTGGATATTGATGACAATGCATTATACCGTCATGCTGATTACATGGCTATGAGAGATACAGCTGAAGAAGATCCAACTGAAGTAGAAGCTAAAGAATTCAACCTTAACTATGTTAAACTTGACGGAAACGTTGGTTGTATGGTGAATGGTGCTGGTTTGGCTATGGCTACCATGGATATCATCAAATTATCAGGTGGAGATCCTGCTAACTTCTTAGATGTGGGAGGAAGCGCTAATGCTACAACAGTTGAAGCTGGTTTCCGTATTATTTTAAAAGACCCGAACGTAAAAGCTATCTTGATTAACATCTTTGGTGGTATCGTTCGTTGCGACAGGGTTGCTCAAGGTGTGGTTGATGCTTACAAATCTATTGGTAACATTCCAGTTCCCATTATTGTTCGTTTGCAAGGTACAAATGCCGAAGCTGCTAAAAAACTAATTGATGAAAGCGGATTGAAAGTATATTCAGCCATCGTGTTGAAAGAAGCTGCTGAATTGGTTCAAAAAGCAGTTGCAGGTAATATCTAATCATTACATTAAACTATAGTAAAGGCCAACTGAAAATTAGTACAGTTGGCCTTTTTTATGGAAAGATTAAAACAAATCATTCTTAAAATTTGAATGTCTTTTATATAAAAATGAACATTTGAGATGATATAATTAACGCTTCCTTGTTGTCCTAAAACCTATCAACAAAAACATTACAGCAGCTATTATAAAGAAGAAAACCAATTTTATATCCTTTTGCTTGTTATAAAAATCAAAAGCAAGATATAAGGCCACCGTTGCAGCTAAAATCATTTTAAGCCATGTCATTTGATTAGGACTTAATTTCATTTTAGGCAGTAATACATACACTACAATTACCGCAGAAAGAAGTAAAACAAATATTAAGGGTAGGTTCATTTTATATTCAATAGTTTCTTGAACTTGTAATGAATTTCAGTATTTTCATAAATACCTGAAAATAACTCAGCACCTGGACCATATGCGAAAACTGGCACCATGATGCCAGAGTGTCCACCCGAGCTGTAGTTAACTTTAAATGTGCTTTTATTTTCTTTGTTTTCAATCAAAGACAAACCACCTGTTTCATGATCTGCAGTAACTACCACCAAGGTATTTCCATCTTTGGCAGCATAATCCAAAACGGCATTCAAAGTTTGGTTAAAGTCCAACAATTCTGATTTCATGTATTGAAAATCATTGGCATGTCCGCCCCAATCAATTTGGCTTCCTTCAATCATCAAGAAATATCCTTCTTCGTTTCTAGACAAATTATTTATGGCAATTTCAGTAGCTTTCTTTAGGTAATCACCTCTACCTTCTGATTCCTTTTTCATACCATCATTGGCTAGAAGATATATTAATTTCTTAGCTTCTACTGACTTAATTTCACTACTATCTACAATGGTCGTATAACCCTTTTCCTTAAGTTCTTCAAGCAAATCGCGCTTGTCTTTTCTATCTTTAAAGTACTTGATACCTCCACCAATGGCTATATCACAATGGTTGCGAATGAGAAATTCAGCTATTTCATCTTCCGATTTACGAGAACCCACATGCGCATAAAATGCTGCAGGCGTGGCATGAGTGATAGATGAAGTTACTACAACACCTGTGCCCCAGCCTTTATCTTTCAGCATTTCAAACAATCCATCATATTCTTTGCCTGTAGAATCAACACCTATGGCTCCATTGTATGATTTTTTGCCAATCGAAAATACGGTCGCTCCAGCTCCACTATCGGTAACAAAATTATCCGATGATTTAGTTTTGCTTAAACCAATTATTGGAAATCTTTCAAAAGCATTGATTGCTGTATTATCGGCCATAGCACCTGTTATCTGTGCCAAGCCCATGCCATCTCCAATTAAAAAGATAACCTTCTTTGGCTTTTTATATTTTGGTTTTTTGGGCTTGGCATTGGCCACATGCAATCCCAAAAGCACAGCAAACAAACTAATCCATATTTTTTTCATACTATTTTTCATCAAATCATTTCAAAAAATTTACCCGGCAAAGAGCGCACAATACCTTTAAATTCTAATTGTAGTAACCTCATCAAAACCTCTCCTTGATTCATCTGCAAATCAAACGAAATATCATCAATACCAATCTTATTTTTTTGTTTAATGTAATTTACAATCAACAAATCATCAGGTTCTAAATCTAAAGTTAAGGTTTGTTGCTTGGGCTTGTTGGCATTTGTCGTATGCCAATTCATCAACTCCAATAAATCTTGGGCACATGTAATGACAGATGCTTTGTTAACCCGAATCAAATGATTACAACCAGTTGAATATTCATCATTCACTCGCCCAGGCAAAGCCATGATGTCTTTGTTATAGCTATTAGCAATTTCAGCAGTAATTCGCGAGCCTCCTTTCAAAGCAGTTTCAACCACCACAAGCACATCACACATACCCGCCACAATGCGATTACGCTTAGGAAAATTAGGCGCATCTGGGATGGTTCCGCTTGGAAAGTCAGTTAATAATCCGCCATTTTCAACCATTTGTGCGGCTAGTTTCTTATGTGTGGCAGGATAAATTCTATCCAATCCATGAGCGAGTACTCCCACTGTGGGTAAATTATTTTTAACAGCAGCTCTATGGGCATAGCCATCTATGCCCAATGCTAAACCGCTTAGTATTAAACAATTTTGTTCAGTCAAATCTGCCACAAGGTTTTCAGTAAATGCTTTTCCATAATCACTGGCTTTGCGAGTACCTACAATAGAAACTATTTTCAAAGTATTTAAATCGGCATCCCCAAAATAATACATTAAGCATGGCGAATCGTTAATATCTTTCAAACGGAAAGGATATGATTCGTCAAGGTAAAACAGGGTTTTTATCTTATGTTTTTCAATAAACTTTAACTCCTCTTCGGCCCTTTCAAATGATTTAAAACTAGAAATACAATCAGCTGAAAACTCTCCAATACCAGGTATTTTCAAGAGTTTAGCTTTTTTCTCTTTAAACACAGCCTCTACACCACCACAATAACTTACAAGGTTTTTAGCTAACACATCACCAATGTTTGGTATTAGGGTTAAGGCAATTTGATAAATAAGTTGCTGTTCCGACTTCATTTATTTACAAATAACTTCTAAGGTTTTAACAATAGCATTCTCAATGGTTTTGGCACCTTGCTTACTAAATTTGTTAGTTATACGGTTAGCCATTATGGCATTAACCGAAATCGCATCAAACCCAAATAAAGCGCTCAATCCATAAATAGCAGAGGTTTCCATTTCAAAGTTTGTAACACGTAATCCACTCAATTCAGGCTTACTCCCTATGTTTGAAAAATTTAATTTTGAAAGCCTTTGTACTAAATCATCACTTACAATATTTTTTCTTATCATGCGCCCTTGAGGAGCATAAAATCCGCAACAAGTAGCAGTAACACCTCGCAAAAAACTTTCATCAAATTTATCTATCAAAGCAATTGAACAATAACTAAGATATGGCGCAATAAAATCATATCCTAATTGGGAATAAATTTGATTTTCAATATCCAAATCCTTTCTGTTTTGATAATAATTCATTACCCCATCTAAGCCAATACCATGCGTTGAAACAAGCAATGAATCAACTGGAATATCTGCCTGCAAAGCACCAGAAGTGCCCACACGGTATATTCTACATTTGCTCAATTCCTTTTTCTCCTGTCTCGAATCTAAATCTATGTTTTTTAGCATATCAATTTCGTTAAGAACTATAT
>CANHJJ010000238.1 GCA_947460565.1 Bacteroidota bacterium | reverse complement strand
TTCTTAGATGTAAGCCGCGTTGAAGCTCATATTCAAAAATACTACAAGACCTTTGCTGAAAAATTGCAGTTTAAGTTGATACATTTATAAAAAAACGTATGATGCAAAGCTAAAGGACGCCTGCAAGGGTAAAAAATTTCTCTGCTCATTTAAAATATTCCATGCAGTGTATTGGCATGTCTTACTCATCTATTGAAAATATTTTTTATAAAGTCCTCCTCCCATCGAACTAAATCAAATAAATGATTTTATTATCTTAGAATAGCTACAAAGTATTGCTATATTTGAATAGCCTTAAATGGCTAATTTGTCTAAAACTTAATCAGACAAGGATATGAGAAAGGTCCTAAGAAAATTGTTGCTGGGTAGCAATTCCAAATCCATCAAACCAAGCATCAGCCCTATACAGAGGCGGATAAACAATATTAAAGAAGTGTGGAACAACCACCACCAAGATGATAGTGGTATTGAAAAAATTTTTAGACTATTTCTATCTTCTTCTCAGTTATTTTTTCCAGGCATTTACATTAAAACATTGGCTAGTAAAAAAGGCCATGAATACCAAGATTTGATTTTGGATTTGTTTGTGCTTTTCAAAGTGGCCTTTCCTATTATAATTTTACTAAACAACGGGCAACATAATCCATATTTACTTTATGTGTTGGTGTATTTTATGCTTGAAACCATTTTGTATATACCAACGTTGATTTTTGCTTCAGACTCCTTCTTACGACCAAGGTCCTATAAAAGATCCATACTGCTTCTATTTTTAAACTATATGGAAATAGTTTTCACATACAGTGTACTTTATTCCCATGGTAATTACCTTAATCGTAGCTTTGAGCATTGGTTTGATGCCATCTATTTTAGCACCATTACGGCCTCTTCGGTGGGTTATGGAGACTATTACCCTGTGACGTCCATTGGCAAGTTTTTAGTCAGCACGCAAGCTTTATTGTCTTTGTTTTTTATGGTGTTGTTCTTAAACTTTTTCTCAACCCGCATCAAATCTAAAGGCTATTTTGATCATGATAATGAGAATTAGGAGTTAAGTAATATAAATATGTTTTCTATTGCTTATTAATCCTCTTACATCATTCATTATAATATTATTTTGTAGTCTTGGCCTATAGTTCGAAATAGATGAAGTCATCTGATTTCTGAGAGATTGCCTCATCCCGTTCCGACAAATCTGAAACGGGATTCGCAAAAACGTTCAATTTTGAAAGACTAATAATAATTGAAACTCATATATTAAGATCAACATAAATCTGTCTGTCGGGTTATTGTTAAGTCTGTGTGGTTTTATACAAGGCTGCCAAAAAAGTTTCGCTTTGCTGCGCTCCTGAAATGGCATATTTGTTATCGAATACAAAGAAAGGTACACCTTGCACCCCAATTTGTTGTGCTTGGTAAATATCAGATTCTACATCAGCAGCAAAAGCATCTGAGGACAACATATCTAAAATGGCATCTGAATGAATACCCAACGACAAGCCTAATTCGAGCAGTACATCATTATCATCAATGTTTTTACCATAAATAAAATAGGCTTCAAACAACTTTTCTTCACACTCGTTTTGTACGTGGTTTTGTTTTGCCAAATGCAATAAACGATGAGCCTTGAAAGAATTGGCCACTTTGGCTTTTTCGAAATCATAATTCAAGCCCAGTTCTTTTGCCATATTCACCACATAATCGGTGGTTTTTCTTGTATACTCCATATCCCAACCTTTGCTTTCGGCAAGGTGTTCAATGGTATTCTTACTTGGGTCTGTTTTCAAAGCTGGGTTCAATTGAAAACTTCGCCAGACTATTTCTACTTCATCTTTGTTTTCAAACTGTGCCAAAGCATTCTCAAATCTGCGTTTCCCAATATAACAAAAGGGACACATCACATCACTCCAAATTTCTACTTTCATTTAGCTAAGTCCTGTTATTTCTCCGTTTACCACATCAATCACCATAGCCGCAGGGTCTTTAGGTAAACCTGGCATACGCATAATCTCGCCAGCCACAGCCACAATAAAACCAGCACCATTGTTCAAAATAAGATTTTCAATATTCAAAGTAAAACCTTCTGCTGCGCCCACACGCGAAGCATCATCACTAAAACTAAATTGTGTTTTAGCAATACAAATTGGAAGATTAGATGCTCCCAAATCATTGATTTTTTTCAAAGCCGCTTTCGCATTTTTACCCAAGGTTATGCCATTGCCTTTGTATACGGTTTTTACAATTTGAGTGATTTTTTCTTCAATACTTTGGTTTACATCATAGGTATGATTGATAGGTTTTGAAGGTTTATTTTCAATAACCTCTACCACCTTTTGAGCCAATGAAACAGCACCATCTCCACCATTGGCAAAGCCTTCATTGATGGCAAATTCAGCACCTTTTTCTTTACACCAGTTCTCGATAAATGCTACTTCTTCATCGGTATCAAAACCAAATTTATTTAAGGCCACAATTACGGTTTGACCAAATTTTTGAAGGCTTTCAATATGTCGCTCAACGTTTTTGATACCTTCTTTCAAACCATCCATATTTGGTTGTTTGATAAGCTTCTCGTCCACCTTGCCATGCAACTTGATAGATTGTGTGGTAGTAACCAAAACGGTAGCTTTGGGAGCAATACCAGCAGCACGACATTTTATATTTAAAAATTTCTCTCCACCCAAATCACTTCCAAAACCCGCTTCGGTGATGGCATAGTCGGCATATTGCAAAGCTGATTTGGTAGCCATGATACTGTTACAACCGTGAGCAATATTGGCAAAAGGACCGCCATGAATAAAGGCTGCTCCCTTTTCGATGGTTTGCACCAAGTTGGGTTGAAACGCATCTTTAAGCAATGCCACCAAAGATCCGGCTACACCTAAGTCTTTTACATAGAAAGGTGAATTATCAAGGCGATAACCAAGTAGGATATTTCCTAATCTTCTTCTTAAATCATCCAAAGAAGTGGCTAAGCAAAATATAGCCATAATTTCAGAAGCTGGTGTAATATCAAAACCCGTTTCGGTTGGAATGCCATTGCTCGAACCATTCAATCCTGAAAGCATATAACGCAAGCTTCTATCGTTCACATCCAATACCCTACGCCACAGAATTTGTCTTAAGCCTTTTCCATTGTTTTTGTTATGGTATTGGTAATTATCAACCAAAGCCGCTAAGGTATTATTAGCTGATGTGATGGCATGAAAATCTCCTGTAAAATGTAGGTTGATATCTTCCATGGGTAGCACTTGGCTATATCCACCACCCGCAGCTCCACCTTTCATTCCAAAGCAAGGACCAAGGCTTGGTTCACGGAGCGCCACGATGGCTTTCTTGCCTATTTTATTTAAGCCTTGTGCTAAGGCCACAGAGGTTGTGGTTTTACCGCTTCCGCTCTTATTGGGTGTGGTAGCTGTTACCAATATCAAATTTGATTGGGCAATTTTTGCTTCATCAAAACTTACATTTACTTTGGCTTTGTATTTACCGTATTGCTCCAGTTGGTCTTCATGTATGCCAACCGATGCAGCAATTTTTTGGATGGGTGATAATTGTGTTTCGTGCGCTATTTCTATATCTGATTTCATTGGATGATATCTTTTAAAATGCAAAATAATCAAATTACTCGCTAAAAAAAATGTGCTAGCTTAACTTCTGCTGTGATTATTTGTTTAAAAATTGACGTCTATGGTTTTGATTTATTTGCCAAGCATAACTTAAAATTTATAAAAGTAAATATATTTGTTTCAGTCCCCACTGTTCGGAGTCTTGTGTGCTGGGCAATAGCTTAGCTGACTACGAATAAATAAATGAAAAATGAGTTTGCAACTCATCTATTCTAAAAGGTTTCCACCAACAACATTTAACCCCAATCCCACAAACCACAACACCCTCAAACATCATAAAAAAACGAATACTTATATTAGTTTTATCGCTATATAAACAAAAATATAACTTGCTATTTGTGCTATAATATTTTTAATATTGGTTAAAACCTTAAAAGATGAGATTATGCTAATACTAATTTACATAGTATTTCTAGCTAGCATATTTTATGCTTGTAAATAATATGCACCCACCAAGAATATTTTTTGATATACC
>CANHJJ010000237.1 GCA_947460565.1 Bacteroidota bacterium | reverse complement strand
GGTACATCTTACACCTTGAATGCGGATAGTGGATATGCAAGCTATCTGTGGAATACGGGTTCAACTGCTATGAGTTTGAACACCACGACTGCGGGATGGAAAAACTGTACCGTGAGCAATGGTTTATGTAGCTCAAAAGACAGCGTTTTGCTAAGCATGATTCATGCCAATATCATCAATAACGACAGCACCATTGTGGCGGGCACGCCTATTACACTCAGGGCTACAGGAACAGGTATTATTTCAAATCCACTTACTTATCTGTGGAGC
Source organism: Bacteroidota bacterium (assembly GCA_947460565.1). GTDB lineage: Bacteria > Bacteroidota > Bacteroidia > UKL13-3 > UKL13-3 > RGVD01. The sequence goes on along the minus strand of CANHJJ010000237.1, from coordinate 3,834 downwards.
AGTGGCGCAAACACACAAAACATTACGGTAAGTCCTACCCAAAAAACTACCTATTACTGCACTGTAAGTAATGGTGTGAGCAGCTGCGCAGACACTGTGAAAATTGGGGTGCTTTTTACAATTAATCTTAAAATGTATTTCGAAGCCTTTTATGAAAATGGCAGTTTAAAAAGTTCCTTATACAATGCTGATGGAAGCAGTGATATCGGTCTATTTGATACGGTTCAAATTATGTTGTATGACAGCATGAGCAATGCCATTGTGTATACTATTAAATCCATTGCAGATACAGGAGGTGTTTGTCAAATTATGATTCCAAGCGCCTATGCAGGCAGTAGGTATTATATTGGAGTTCAACACAGAGGTAGCATTGAAACATGGACCAATTCATCTGTATTATTAAATAATGGAATCCTATATAATTTCACCACTGCTGCTTCCAAAGCTTATGGCGATAATTTAGTAAATGACGGCACAGGAATTTATTTAATATACAATGGTGATGTAAACCAAGATGGCTCGGTAGATTTTAATGATTATCCAGACTTAGACATAAGTAGTAACAATGGTGATTTAGGTTATCTCCCAACTGACTTGAATGGTGATGCTTCAGTAGATTTTGGTGATTACCCTATTTTAGATATCAATAGCAATAATGGTGTGATAGCTTTTTCACCCTTTATCTATAATGGTACACAAGCACTAAATATAAGCACTTTTGATAGCCTAGGAATAATCAATACAGGCAAACTTTATGCGGGTATGCAAGTAACAAACGCAAGCACCAGCATTCCATATACTTTGGGGTATGGAGGAACCTATCCAACACTTTCAATTAACTCAACAGGTGTAACAGGCCTTACAGCAACTCTTGCAGGAAGAACCTTAATGAACAGTTCAGGTGTTTTAAACTTCATCATCACAGGCACACCCAATAGCAATGGTATGGCAAGCTTTACCATTAATATAGGGGGTAAAACTTTGGTGCTCAAGAGAAATGTTCTTGCACTAGCTGTAATTAGTAGCCTAAATTGCAATGCTGTAAATCATTCTGGCAATTTATACGCAGGATTTACAGCTACATCAGTAAGCACTTCCATTCCCTATATAGGGAATGGTGGAATATACAACTCAATTAGCGTTAATTCAACAGGTGTAACAGGCTTAACAGCCACATTGACGGGTGATACATTGAATAATGGAAGCGGTACTCTGACTGTTAATATTGCAGGTACGCCAAGCTCCATAGGTATGGCTAGTTTTACAATTACTATTGGTGGAGCTACTTGTACATTTACCCGAACTGTTAATGCATTCGCTATAGGTACTTGGTATCAAGGCGGAGTTGTAGGATATATCTACCAACCCGGAGATATGGGTTATGTGGCAGGACAGGTCCATGGTCTTATTGTGGCGCCTACTAATTTTGGTGGTAAACAATGGGGTTGTAATGGAACAATTATAGGTACTACCTCTAGTGCAATAGGTACTGGACTTGCCAATACCAATTCAATTACAGCCAACTGCTTAATCGATAGTATTGCAGCTAAGATATGTCAAAAATCGTTTCTCAATGGATATAATGATTGGTTTCTACCCTCAATAAACGAGTTACAAGTTATTTATAATAATAGGATAGCAATTAATAATAGTTTGAGTAGCACAGGGAGTACAATTTTTAATTATAATACTTGGTATTGGAGCAGTACGGAGTACAACGACACCAATGCTTGGGTCTTCTTCTATGATGGTAGTGCTTACTATTATAATAAATATTTTTCATTCTATGTGCGAGCGGTTAGGGCTTTTTAATTCTGCCCATGCTGGTGTTTTGGCACAGTATCCCATGCTGGTGCGAGCGTCCGCTCATACCGTTGGTGCAACCACCTATCCTCAGTCTGAAGCCAAGGCAAAGCAGAAGGACTAAAGCTTTAAAATGAAATTAGAGTTTGCAACTCTATACTATTATGCCCATGGTTTATGTTTTGCTCAGTGTCATGAAACAAAAGTCTTTTTGTTTATATTGTTTGTTCAATTTATTGAAAGAAACAGCCTGAGGCTTTAGCATAGCCTCACTAGCGGAACGCTAGCGAGTGCTGCGCATAGTATCGTGCTATTAAAAATCACTAAAACAAATGTCAAGTGGAAACACCTGACATCACAAAACACCTGACGTAACAAAAAAATGGCCGGTATTGTAACCGGCCAATAATTTTTTTCTATTTCCCTTTAAAAGGCACATCTACCGCATCTCCCCATAGTTCTTCTAAACCATAGAATTCGCGCAGGTCTTCTTTAAAAACATGGGCTACTACATCAATATAATCTAACAGAATCCATTCGCAATTCTCGTAACCTTCAGTATGCCAAGGCCACTCGTTAATGCTTTTTTGTACAAAGTCTTCTGCTGAATCGGCAATGGCCTCAACTTGCTTGTCGCTGGCTGCATGGCTTATTACAAAATAATCTGCCGAAGCTGTAGGAATGGCACGCATGTCCAAAATCTTAATGTTTTCAGCTTTCTTTTCGTACATACCTTGCGCTACCAATAGCGCCAAAGCCATGCCATCTTCCATCACCGAAATTCGTTTGGCTGGGCGTTTTTTAGCTGCTGGTTTTACTACTTCGTCTATATCTTTTGGAATACTTACTTTTTTTGCTGATGTCTTTTTAACTGCAGTTTTCTTTGCTGCGGTTTTCTTTACGGCTACCTTTTTAGGTGCTGCGGTTTTTGCAGCTGTCTTCTTCGCTGCTGTGCTTGCTTTTTTAGTAGCCACTTTTTTTACTGCTGTTTTTTTAGCCGGTGTTTTTGCCATGCTTTTGTTTAATATATTTGGCGCAAAATAAACTATAAAAGTCTTAATCCCTTATTTTGTCACATAATCATTTTTATCATTTGCATTTTAACGAGATAAGTTCGACCAACGACTTAGCTAAAAAGCTATGGTCTGAGGGCAAAATAAAGGCGAATACCATTGTGTCGGCATCTTACCAAAATCAAGGAAAAGGGCAGCAAAACAATGTATGGGAAAGTGCGGCCGACAAGAACCTATTATTCACCTTTGTGGTATCACCTGATTTTTTAAAGATTGAAGAACAGGTGTATCTGAACATGGCTGTAAGCCTTGCTGTGTATGATTATTTTACAAAGAAAAACATTTCGGATTGTTTTATTAAGTGGCCAAACGACATCATGGTGAATCATAAAAAGGTGTCAGGCATTTTAATAGAAAATAGCATTTCGCATAACCAAATAAAAGTGGCTTTTATTGGCATTGGTATCAACATCAACCAAACTGACTTTTATACTACACAAGCCAATTCATTGGCTTTGATAACGGGCAAAAGCTATGATGTATTTGAAGAATTAAAACTTTTTGAAAAGCGTTTTATAAATAGATACAAACAACTGAAAACCCAAAAGCAAATCATCTTTGATGCCTATCATGATGCTTTATATCTAAAAAATGTGCGAACACTTTTTAGTTTTGCCAAACAAACTATGTTTGGGAAAATTTTAGGCGTAACACATAACGGTCAATTGGAAGTGGCCTTTGAAGATGGTAGCATTCAACAATTTTCAAACAAAGAAATTAGCCTAACATGAACCAGATTAGCATCGACATTGGAAATACCCTAAGCAAAGTTGGCATCTTTGATGGGGAGGTTTTGCTAAACAATGCTTCGTTCCAAAACGAGGATTTACAGGGCATCAAAGCCTATGTGGAGTCAAATCAAGCTGAGCATATCATCTTAAGTTCGGTAGCCAAATCGAGCCATGAAGTAGTAGATATATTAAAAGGTCTAGCTCCCATCATAGAATTAAGCCATGAG
>CANHJJ010000236.1 GCA_947460565.1 Bacteroidota bacterium | reverse complement strand
TTTTTGAAAATAATTCTCTTCAGCAGTTTTTGAAATTTGTATAAAACGTTTGTTAAGAAAAGGAACCAACTTTTTGCCATCTACATTTTTTTCAAAATCTATCAACTGATTGCCTAAAAACATCCAAGCAGGATTTTGTGTGATGATTTGAGCCCCTTTAAACATGAATTCAATGCGCTGACCTTTGTGTTTAATAGTTGGGAAATAACGCGTTCCTTCTGCATCTTTTCTAAAATGAAAAAGAACGGAGGCTTTCTCTGAACTCACCTGCAATTCAACCGAAGTTGGGTTATTGTCGTTACCTGTTTTATAAATGGTTTTACCCTTTAATTTTTCAATTACGGTTCCAATCTTCTCTTCAATATAAGGACGAATTTTTTCATTAAACATTTCCTCCGAACATAGTTTAGAGAAAAACTCAGCCGTACGAATTTTCTTTTTATTATCTGGGTGGAATTTGCGAAACAAAAAATCATCATCCACTTCATCCAATAATTCTAAAAGTTGAAAGTCGAGGGCACTTAAGCCTTTTTTAAAATAGGAGGCCGTTCGGCTAAAAACACGCTGGTGTGTTAGGCTAAACTTGCCCAAAGTATTCACCTGAACCACATGTGGCTCAATGATCAAACCTAAATAAGGATGATTCACAAGGGTGTATACCAAAAGAAAGGGTTGCGTGTTTACTACCAGCAAAATATTAACCAATTAAGCTTGTAAAGGTAGGCAATTTCTATGATATGCAAAGGAAGATTTTCGTATTTCAATATCTATTCAATCAAACAAAAACCCTTATTGTAGCAATTACTTTTTTGTACTTTGATAACCGAAACTTCTAGTAATCAAACCTAAATTTGAAAATCATATTTTAACAATTACAAATGGAAACAAACGCAAAAACAATAGATTGGTCAGACTTTGAAAAAATTGATATCCGAGTTGGTACCATAATACAAGACGAGCTTTTTGTTGAAGCCAAAAAACCTGCCTATAAACTTGTCATTGATTTTGGTGAATTGGGACAAAGAAAATCATCAGCCCAAATCACACAGCTTTACACACCAGAAGACCTCATTGGTAAACAAGTAATGGCTGTTATTAATTTTCCATCCAAACAAATTGCGAATATGCAAAGTGAATGCCTTGTGCTTGGAATTGTAGATGGAAATCTCGTTACCCTTTTAACAAGTGATAAACCAGTTAAAAATGGACTGAGAATTGGTTAATAATAAAATAGCCTTGGCTTGATTAATTAGTAGACTTTAAAATCAATTGAAATTTTCAATACAATTTACCAACTTCCGCTTGAACCTCCACCTCCAAAACTACCACCACCGAAACCACCAAATCCTCCTGAATCTCCACCACCACCTGAAAAGCCTCCACTACCAAAGGAACCCATGAATGGTGATCCGAAGCCTCCATAAAATCCTCCTCCTCCGCGACCACCGCGATTTCTAAATGCAAAAAATATGATCAGAATAATTATGATGAAAATAATGGTTCCAGCACTTGGACTTTTTTTATTCCTTTGTCCTGGGTTATCGTTCACATACTCCCCTCGGGCAGCCATAAAAATGACATCTGTACCTTGGTCTAAACCCTCGTAGTAATTCCCGACTTTGAAATTGGGTTTAAAATAATCTTCTCTGATTTTTCTGGTCAATGCATCTGTTATGGTTGCTTCCATGCCATAACCTGTATGTATGCTCATTTTCCTATCATTTATAGCTAAATAAATGAGGATACCATTGTTCTTACCTTTTTGTCCGATGCCCCAATTTTCGGCAAGTCTTTGGCAATAATCATCAATGTCATCGTCCTCAAGACTAGATTCTGTGACTACTACAACTTGTGTAGAAGTTGAGTCATTATAAGCTAATAATTTTCGCTCCAAGGCAGCATTTTGTTCTGGTGACAAAACACCTGCATAATCATTTACTAGTTTAGGCGGATTTGATTTACTTGGGATATCCTTGGCGGCAGCACCATAGAAAAATAGAAGGGCAGCAAAAACTTTAAAAAAATTACGCATCGGCTTGTCCTCCAAACGAAATATCGTTACTCAATTCATTGCTATCACTGCTTTGATAAGGAAAAAACGATTTCAACTTCTCCCCAGCTTTGGCAATACCTTCAACCAAGCCTTCCGTAAAATTATTTTGCTTAAAATGAAGTGTCAAAATATCTCTCACCTCGTTCCAAAACACATCCTTTACTATGTTATGAATACCCTCATCACCCACAATGGAGAACTTTTTATCTTTGTAAGCCAAATAAAAAAGTACCCCATTTTTCTGCACAGTCTCATGCATTTTCAATTCAGCAAAAACCTGCAAGCCCCTTTCATAGGAATCACCACGACATTGAGGCTCCACATGTAAGCGTATTTCACCTGATGTATTCAATTCTGCAAGCCTAATGGCTTCTACGATGCTTTCTTGTTGCTTTTTATTAAACACAGTTTGGGATTTATATTGTTATTTAAACAAAGCGAAGCAATCCTTATCAGATTGCTTCGCTTTCAAATTTTGTTTAATCAGAAATTAGAATTTCACTTCAGGTGCTTTTTCTGCGCCTTTGTCAGCTTCGAAATAACCTTTCTTTTCAAAGCCAAACCAACCCGCATAAATTACTTGAGGGAACTTACGTACATATGAATTGTAGTCTTGTACAATCTCGTTGAATTTTTGACGCTCAACTGTAATTCTGTTTTCAGTACCCTCTAATTGACTTTGCAAATCGCGGAAACTCTCAGTAGCTCTTAATTGAGGATAATTCTCAGTTATCATCAATAACTTACCTAAAGCTTGGCTAATCTGACCTTGAGCAGCTTGGTACTTCTCAATATTTTCAGGGGTTAATTTATCTGGGTCTATTTTCACTTGAGTTGCACTAGCACGGGCAGCAATCACTTTTTCAAGTGTTGATGATTCAAAATTAGCAGCACCTTTCACTGTATTCACCAAATTTGGAATCAAATCCATTCTACGTTGATACACATTTTCAACTTGGCCCCAAGCTTTACTCACATTTTCTTGTTTTGTTACCATGTTGTTGTAACTTCCACAGCCATTAAATACAAGCAATAGCACAACAGCCAATACACCTAAAAGAATAATTGTTCCTTTTTTCATTATTATAGTTTTTTATTAGTTTGAATAAGGCAAGATACAAAATGATTACCAAATACAAATACCTGACAAAATGTATGTGTTGCAGTAAATTAGTTTAGTAAGGAGGATTAATATTTGTTTGCCCAAAACAATTTATTTAATTTGGCTTATGAACCCAAACGAAAAAGCAATATACGATGCATTAGCGGAAGCCTCAAAAACTGAAATCCCCGCAAAATTTAAAAGCTTACAAGATTATATTGGGACAAAGTATAATATGCTTGGTATCTCCTCTGCTACCATGCGACAATTGAGTAAAAAAGGATTTGGGTTCAGTAAATTACCTCTAGACATCCGTTTGCAAATTTGGGACGAAATATGGCAGAACTCCAATAGTTATGAAGTTTTGAGTCAAGCTGAACTATTTGTAGAATATCATATTAAGAAGATAAAGCCTGATATGCTTTGGCCTATTCTTCAAACTTGGGTGAAACGTATAGACAATTGGGCGCATTCAGATGGTTTATCTAGTTTTTATTCCAAAATGTTTTTAGCCTTTCCGCATGAAGTATATAGTCAATTGCTGAGTTGGAGCGACTCAGATAATTTTTGGGAAAGACGACAAAGCGTTGTAGTGATAGCTTGTATCATGCGAAATAAGAAAGCCCTATTAAGCTTTGAGGAAAGTACAGATAGCATAGTAAAGTTGATGATGGATAAAGAGTATTTTGTACAAAAAGGCATCGGTTGGGCACTAAGAGAAATATGTAGGCATTACCCCGAAGAACAATTGAAATTCTTGTATAAGAATGCCAATAAAATGACTTCAACAGCCTTTGCCACTGCCACTGAAAAAATAGATGCAATAGAAAAAGAAAATTTAAAACTTATAAGGAAGAAAGCAAGAATTAAATCTTGATTTATAATGGAGTTGAAGACCACTATAACTCTAAGTATTTATAATTGAAATTACTTTACTGCGTTCGCAATGACAGGTTGTTCCGTCATTGCGAGCCCTAGGCGAAGCAATCTGCATTTCTATTTATTT
>CANHJJ010000235.1 GCA_947460565.1 Bacteroidota bacterium | reverse complement strand
CTTGCATAAAGCTTGTCCAAATCACACCGGTGATTGGTATTTTAGTGGTGATTACCCTACACCAGGTGGTAACAAAGTAGTAAACAAGGCCTTTATCAATTTTGTGGAAGGAAATAGCAGTAGGGCTTATTAATAGATAGTTTTAACCTAAATAACATAACATGATTTTACGTTCCGAAAATTTAGTTAAACGATACAAGAAGCGCACAGTGGTTGACAATGTTAGCATTGAAGTAAACCAAGGGGAGTGTGTTGGATTGTTGGGACCAAATGGCGCAGGTAAAACAACTTCATTCTACATGACAGTTGGTTTGATTAAGCCAGACGCAGGTCGTGTGTTGTTAGATGGCGAAGAACTAACCAATTTGCCCATGTACAAAAGGGCTCAAAAAGGTTTGGGATATCTGCCCCAAGAGCCTAGTATTTTCAGAACATTGAGTGTAGAAGATAATATTAGATCGGTGATGGAAATGAATGATATTCCTAAAGCCGAAATTGAAGAAAAGCTTGAATCATTGATAAGTGAATTCACCCTTCACAAAGTGCGCAAAAGCATGGGTAATGTGTTGAGTGGAGGCGAAAGACGTAGAACTGAGATTGCACGTGCCTTGGCGGTTAACCCTAAATTTATTCTTCTTGATGAGCCTTTTGCAGGTATCGACCCTATTGCTGTCGAGGACATCCAACAGATTGTGGCCAGACTGAAACATAAAAATATTGGGATATTGATTACCGACCATAATGTGCACGAAACCCTTTCGATTGTAGATAGAGCTTATCTATTGTTTGAAGGTAAAATACTGAAAACAGGTACAGCACAAGAGTTGGCAGATGATGAGATGGTACGTAAAGTATACCTAGGTCAAAACTTCGAATTGAGGTATAGTTAGAAACTTAAGCATATCAAAGTAGGATAGTAAGGTATGGGGGAGGAAGGCGTCAGACGAGCAAATGAAATCCCATTCAAATTTGTAAATCAATAAAGTCAAACAATTTTAAGTGTCCGATAGTCTAAAATAAATGGACGAAATTCAAAAAAATAACCCCTTACATGGCAAAACGCTTGAAGCCATATTAACCCATTTGGTAAACACCTTTGGTTGGGAAGAATTGGGCGAAAAAATCAGTGTCAATAGTTTTAGAAACAACCCAAGCATGTCTTCAAGTTTGAAATTTCTGCGCAAAACACCATGGGCAAGGGCAAAGGTGGAAAGCCTTTATTTATACTGCCTAAGAAAAGGGATATAATCCTTAATCAGATCTTAATTTGTCGCGAATTTGAAGTAAATTATTAATCCGTTTCCATTCAACAAAATATAAATATTTTAAAACCCCGAAGGGGTTTAATAACAATAGCCGCAGGTGAAACCTGCGGCTATAAATTAGAAGTGCAAGCGAACCCTGCAGGGGTTCAATATCTAAATCCTAGTTTTATCTTATAATTTTTAAGCACGTCATATTTCACTCTTTTTTGAGATAATTTAGTTTTTAATAAAGCTATTTTTGTTTGTCTTTTTATTACTATTGCTTTTACAAATATATGTTCAAGCACTTTGTATGATTAAACGCCTCCTATTTTATATTGCTCTGATTGTTTTAATAAACAAGATTCAAGCACAAACATTGCCCTTAATTCCAAAACCCAATCAAATAACCATGGGCATAGGAAATTTTACCTTAGATAAGAACACCGTCATATTTGCAGATAAGAAATCATCCGAAGCCAAGTATTTACAAGCATATATTCAAAGCAATTATGGCCTTAATTTAAAGATTACAAATCAAAGCAAATCAAACCGACAAGAAATACAATTATTGCCTATTCTTAATATGCCTAGTAATAATAAAGAGTCTTATCAATTATCAGTTAAAGCCAATCAGATTGCAATTCATGCAAACAACTCTGCAGGTATTTTCAATGGGATTCAAACACTTTTGCAAATATTGCCTTTAGAAAAAAATACTACTTTATCCATACCTTGTCTTGATATTACTGATGCTCCAAGTTACGAATGGCGGGGCATGCACTTAGATTGCAGCCGACATTTTTTCACCAAAGTGGAAGTAAAAAAATACATTGATTATTTATCCATGTATAAGCTAAATGTTTTTCATTGGCATTTGGTGGATGACCAAGGATGGCGTATCGAAATAAAAAAATATCCATTGCTTACCAAAATAGGTAGCAAGCGCAAGGCTACTTTAATTGGTAAACCTACTTTTGATTCATTAGGTAATCCTTCACCAAACGATAAATATGATAGCACCTTGTATGAAGGATATTATTCGCAGAATGACATCAGAGAAATAGTTGCTTATGCGCAAACTCGCCATATTACCGTGTTGCCGGAAATTGAAATGCCAGGACATTCTTTAGCTGCCTTGGCAGCTTATCCTCAATTTGCTTGCAATGCAGGTCCTTTTGAAACCTTTAGCAGATGGGGTGTTTCTGATGATGTGTATTGCGCAGGTAATGATGAGTCCTTTACATTTTTAGAAAATATCTTAAAAGAAGTAATGCCCCTTTTCCCTGGAAAATACATTCACATTGGTGGTGATGAATGTGTGAAAACCCGCTGGAAAACTTGCCCTAAATGTCAGAAGCGTAAAGCAGATGAACACTTAGCTGATGAAGAAGCTTTGCAAAGTTATTTTATTACCCGCATCGAGAAATTTGTGAATGCCAGCGGCAAACAAATTATTGGTTGGGACGAAATATTAGAAGGTGGCCTTGCACCCAATGCAGCCGTAATGAGTTGGCGAGGAATCAATGGTGGCGTTGCAGCTGCCAAACAAAAACACTATGTGGTGATGAGCCCTGGTAGACCATGTTATTTCGACCATTACCAAAGTAAGGCGAGGGATAAAGAACCAATGGCCATTGGGGGTTTTAATCCACTTGATTCGGTTTACAATTACAATCCCACTCCTGATTCATTGAATACCGATGAACAGAAATATATCATGGGTGCACAAGCCAATGTATGGACAGAATATATTACCACTTTTTCGCATGTTGAGTATATGTCACTGCCAAGAATGAGTGCACTTTCAGAAGTATTATGGACAAACCAAGAAAATAAAAATTACACAGATTTTGTTAGCAGACTTAAGCATCATACGGGTCTTTTGGATAGGATGAAAGCCAATTATGCTAAACATTTTAATAGCAACAATTAATGACCGATAGAAGAAATTTTATAAAGACATCTGTTTTGGCTTCGGCTGCTGTTTTGGTAAACAGTTGTGCAGATGATAAACCTAAAGTAAATACAAAAGTGAATAAGCCCATTGTTCTCTCCACCTGGAAATTTGGATTGAATTGCAATGAAGTAGCTTGGGATGTATTGAAAAACAATGGTAGAGCCCTGGATGCGGTTGAAGCAGGAGTGAGGGTGTGTGAAGCTGATCCTAACGAACGCAGTGTAGGATATGGTGGTAGACCCGATAGAGATGGTCGTGTAACACTTGATGCATGCATCATGGACGAGATGTCAAACATTGGTTCGGTGGCTTGTTTGGAGTTTATCAAACACCCTATTTCAGTGGCAAGGGCAGTGATGGAAAAAACACCACATGTGATGTTGGTAGGAGATGGTGCTTTGCAATTTGCTTTGACTCAAGGTTTCAAAAAAGAAAATCTATTGGTGCCCGATTCTGAAAGAGAATGGAAAGAATGGCTCAAGAATTCAGAGTACAAACCCATTGCGAATATTGAAAATCATGATACCATTGGCATGATAGCATTGGATGCCCATGGTAACCTTTCTGGTGCATGTACTACAAGTGGAATGGCTTTTAAAATGCATGGCCGTGTGGGAGATTCTCCTATTATTGGAGCAGGTTTATATGTAGATAATGAAATTGGAGCGGCTACAGCCACAGGGCATGGCGAGGAAGTCATTCGCATTGCGGGTTGCCATTTGGTGGTTGAGTTGATGCGACAAGGTAAGTCACCACAACAAGCTTGTGAAGAAGCAGTATCCCGTGTGGTGAAGTTAATGAAACTTCGTAAGAAGGAATTAAAAGACATACAAGTGGGTTTCATTGCCTTGAATAAAAATGGTGAAGTAGGTTCTTATTGTGTGCAAAGTGGATTTAATTATGCCGTTTATGATGGTGCAGGAAATAGATTGATAGATGCAGGCTATCATACCAAAGTG
>CANHJJ010000234.1 GCA_947460565.1 Bacteroidota bacterium | reverse complement strand
GGTTCAGGCGGATTTACTGATGAGCCAAATGATGTTCCATTAGATGGTGGAGTTATTATTTTAGCCGTGGCTAGTGCTAGCTACGGAATTAAGAAGTTAATAAAAGGAAAAAAATAATATTTAATTTTAACTTAAAAAAAGCGCTTAAATAAATTTGAGCGCTTTTTTTGTGGACGTATGTAAACTATATTATTTGATTTTGTATATCCAATTATTTGTGTCTTCAATTTTTGAAGTCTGGGTATCACTCAATCTTTTGTATAACCAATTTGAAACTAGTCTTGTTTCGGCATTAGGAAGGGTGTATTCGACACCATCATTATTAATTGCTTCGATCTTTGCAATTAAGGCAGCTGTTCCTGTTCCAAATGCATCCGTTAATATTCCATCTTGGCTAGCCTTAACAATTTCATCCAAACTAATTCTCTTCTCTACCACTTCGTAACCGCCTTCCTTAAGTAATTTAATACAACTATCCCTTGTTACACCTTGTAGTATGTTTCCATCTAATTCTGGAGTAATGACAGTTTTATCATTTAATACAAAGAATAAATTAGTGGTTCCCGACTCTTCTACATATTTATGTTCTTCGCCATCAGTCCAAATGATTTGATCATAACCCTCTTTTTTGGCTTCCATGGTTGGCAACATACTTATTCCATAATTTCCGGCTGCTTTGGCATAGCCCACACCACCTTTGAAGGCTCGCACATAAGTTTTCTCAACCCTAACCCTTATTGGCTTAGGGTAATAGCTATTTACTGGGCAGCAAAAAATCATGAAGGTGTAATTATTTGATGGACGTACACCTACAAAATCATCTGTGGCAAACATAAAGGGTCTTAAATATAAAGCACTTCCCTCCTTGGTAGGAATCCAATTTTGGTCTAATTGAACCAATTGACTCAAACCTTCCATAAACAATTCTTCAGTTATGGCTGGCATGCCCATTCTGTGAGCCGATTGGTTAATTCGTTTATAATTATCAAGCGGTCTGAATAACTGTGGTTGACCATCAGGATCCTTAAATGCTTTCATTCCTTCAAATACAGCCTGTCCGTAATGTAAACTTGAAAGTGCTGGAGAAATACTAATATTTCCGTAAGGTAAAATCTCCGGATCTTGCCACATACCATCTTTATAATCAACACGAAACATGTGATCTGAAAATATTTTTCCAAATTCTATGTTCTCAAAATCACATTCCTTAATTCTAGATTGATTGGTTTTGCTAATTTTTATTGAAATTGCCATCTTTTATGAAAGTATCTGACGAGTTTATGAATTTATTATTTGACGAAATTTTCGTTGTCAAAGAAAAACAAAATAGTGTACAATTCAACTATTATGGCAATAACACTGCACGTGTGTTGCATATAGTTGATTTTGAAATGCTTGGAACTGAAAACAAAGATGAGCAAGCCCAACTAAGAACCATCATTGAGAAGGGATTTCTCCTGAACGTAGACGATAATGCCATAGTATCACTCGATAATATAGGCGACCGAAATTATGAGGATATTATAGGTTATTTTAACCCTCAAAAATTAATAGTATGGGGCTGTATCGATTTTGCAAGTAAACAACTTAAGATCAAAGACTACGAAATTCAACAAAAGGGAATTACCCTTGTTCTAAAAGCTGAACCTGTATTTGAATACATTAGCAGCAATGCAAAAAAACAACAACTATGGTTACAAATTAAACGCATGAACACACTTGCATGATCGAACTAATATTTGCCTCGCACAACAAAAATAAAGCCCAAGAAATAGAAAAAAAACTGGCTTCAATATACAAAATTAACACTTTGGATGATATTGGTATCCATGAAGAAATAATCGAGGATGGCTTAACCCTGCCTGCTAATGCAATAATAAAAGCTGAGCATGTTTTCAACAAAACAAATAAAGATTGTTTTGCTGATGATACTGGCCTTATGGTGGAGGCCCTAAATGGTGAGCCAGGAGTATTCAGTGCTCGATATGCGGGCAAAGACAAAATTGACAATAACAATATGGATTTGCTTTTGAAGAATTTAAATGGTATTGAAAACAGAAATGCTAAATTCGTAACAGCCATTTGCCTGATTTACCAAGGAGTTCAGCATATGGTTGAAGGGGAGTTACATGGCAAAATTATTGATACGAAAAAAGGCAGTCATGGATTTGGTTACGATCCCATTTTTATGCCTGATGGATATGATATTACTTTGGCAGAAATGGATATGGTTGAAAAAAATAAAATAAGTCACAGAGCAAAAGCCATAGACAAAATGAAATTACTCCTAGAAAGTTTATCAAACAATAAATCGTAACATATTGCGTTTGCAATATTTATTAAAATGAAAAAGATATTATTAGTCATATTTTCAATTGCCTGCTTAAATCTGATAGCTCAACAAAGACCAAATGTTGAAGGCTGGAGGGTACATCTACCTTATCAAAAAGCAATAACCGTAGCTGAGGTGGGTAATAAAATTTATGTAGGCTCACCAAGCGGTATTTTCACTGTTGATGTGCATGATTTCGCCATCGAAAGACTTTCAAAAATTACAGGTCTATCTGATGTGGAAGTAAAACTGGTAAGACATAATACAGCTCTTAATTTAACCATCATAGTATACCAAAATGCAAACATTGACATTATTGACCACAAAGCAAACAACATCATAAACCTCCCCGATTTGCTTCAACTAAACATCATTGGAAGTAAAGCCATCAATAACATTTGTTTCCGTGATAATAATTTATACCTGGCTACAGACTTTGGCATTGTATTAATTGATTTAGAAAATAAAAGAGTGATTGATTCATATCAAAACCTTGGCAATAATGGATCAAACCTGCCATTTAATGATGTAGCTATTTTTAATAATAGCATTTATGGTGCAACCAATTTAGGTATATATGCAGCTTCCCTAGATGCCAACAACCTTAGCGATTTTAATTTTTGGAAAAAGACAAGTAGCTTTTCCTTTGCCAATCACTTAGAAGTATTCGGTTCCAAGTTATATGCCAATGCGGATAGTAATTTAAAAGTGTATGATGGACTCAATGCTTGGACATCATATGCCACAAGCCTTGATGGAAAAGTTAGATGTCTTCAAGTAAACAATAATAAATTAAGCATTACCACAAGCGATGAAGTAGTTATAGAAGATGCCAATGGATTAGCTGATAAAAAATCGAATATCAAAAACCGAAACGAAGCCATTGTTGGTAAAAACGACAAATTGTTTTTGGTAGACAATTCTTATGGCGCGCAAATGTATCCAGGCATTACAGGAGAATTTGAATACATCATACCTAATGGCCCAACCTCAACATCAGCAAGCGCCATCAACTATGGCAATGGCATTACTTGGGTGGCAGCAGGAGCAGTGGATGACTCATGGCAAAAACAATTTTTCGTGAATCGTTTTTATAAATTACAGAACAATACATGGGAAAATTATATTGATAAAAACATTCCTGAATTAAGCGGTATTACAGACATATTAGAAGTAAAAGTTAATCCTAAAACAGGTAAGGTATATGCAGCTTCTTTTGGTAATGGTATCTTTGAAATGGACGAAAATGCTACAAGGGTTTTAAAAAAATACGATTCATCCAATAGTTCATTAAGGCCAAATTACAATCCTTCATTTCCTCAACTATACGCTAGTTCTATAGATTTTGATGAAGATGGCAATATGTGGGTCGCCAATCATTCAGCTCCTGAACCTATTTCTGTAATGTATGCAGATAGCAAATGGAAATCATTTCCTATAGGAGGTCTGTTAGGTGGAGCCAACGAAATAACCAAAATCAAATGCGACCAAGACAAAAATAAGTGGGTGGTTTTGAAAAGAGAGGTAGGTGTTTTGGTATATAACAGTGCCAGCAACCAAGTAAAAATATTGACCAAGGATGTTAACAATGGTGCTTTGCCATCTAACCAAGTGTATTGTGCAGTACCCGATAAAAACGGTTCTGTATGGATTGGCACTTCGCAAGGCTTAACCATTTTAAGCAATCCTGGTTTGATATTTAGCACACCAAAACAGAACTTTGATGCGCAACAAATTGTTATCAAAACAGGTTTGGTGTATTCTAATTTTTTAGGTACCGAAGCCATCAATTGTATAAAAGTGGATGGAGGAAACCGCAAATGGATTGGCACACGTAATGGGGTTTGGTATGTTTCGTCTGATGGTTATACGGTATTGCATAATTTTACCACAGCCAAT
>CANHJJ010000233.1 GCA_947460565.1 Bacteroidota bacterium | reverse complement strand
CACACAAACTTGTATAAGTATAAAGGGTTGAATAGTAAAGAGAACAATTATTTTTCATTTTTTTTTCGAAACCTCTTTACAAATTATCAAAAATTTATATTTTTGCAGCCCTATAAATTGTCTGATGGTGTAACTGGCAACACGACTGATTTTGGTTCAGTAGAGTCTAGGTTCGAGCCCTAGTCGGACAACAAAATAAATTTGAAAGAGTTAATACGTTTGTTTTAAACGTTTTATATCTTAAGTAATTGAAAAACAAATGTCAATAACTAACGAAGTAAAGCTATTCTCTGGCACAAATTCAAAATATTTGTCTGAGAAAATAGCGGAAGCGTTTGGTAAGCCGTTAGGTGATTTATCAATAAGTAAGTTTAGTGATGGCGAATTTCAACCAAATTTTAACGAATCGGTTAGGGGCTGTGATATCTTTTTAATACAGTCTACTTTTCCTAGTTCTGACAATTTAGTTGAATTACTTTTAATGATTGATGCGGCCAAAAGAGCATCGGCACACTATATTACAGCTGTTATTCCTTATTACGGAATGGCACGCCAAGATAGAAAAGACAAGCCGAGGGTTTCAATTGGTTCTAGGGTGGTGGCAGATTTGCTTACTACAGTAGGTGCAAGTAGGGTAATTACCATGGATTTGCACGCGCCTCAAATTCAAGGGTTTTTTCAAATTCCAGTCGATCACTTAGATCCATCTGTAATTTTTATCCCTTACATTAAAAGTTTAAAAATTGGTGCTGATCTTATCATAGCATCGCCTGATATGGGTTCATCTGCAAGAGCAAGAACGTATGCCAAGGCTTTGAGTTGTGATATGGTGGTAGTTGATAAAGAAAGAAGAAGAGCGAATGAAATCGCTTCGATGACTTTGATAGGGGATGTGAAAGGTCGACATGTAGTGATGGTGGATGATATTATCGATACAGGTAACACTCTAGCCAAAGCAGCAGCCCTTTTACTTGAAAAAGGTGCACTAAGTGTAAGAGCTATGTGTACACACCCAGTTCTTTCGGGCAAGGCTTATGAAACCATTGAAGATTCAGTTTTAACTGAATTAGTAGTGTGTGATACATTGCCTTTAAGAAAAGAGTCTAGTAAAATCAAACAACTGAGTACGGCTGCTTTATTTGCCGATGCTATAGTAAACATAACCGAACATGGATCTATTAGCTCACTGTTCGAAATTAAAGATAACAATTAAAAAAAGGAAGAAATGAAAACAATAGCAATGTTTGGCAACAAGCGCGAAGGATTAGGTAAAGCATTAACTAAGACTGTTCGTAACGAAGGAAAAGTACCTTGTGTGCTTTATGGAGCTAAAAACCATATCCACTTTAGCATATACCGTGAAGATTTTAAAATGTTAGTGTATACTCCAAATACATACAGAGTGCAACTTGACATTGATGGAACTATTTACAAAGCTATTCTTCAAGATATGCAGTTTCACCCAGTGAATGATACCATCACACATGCAGATTTCTTCGAAATTGATGAAACACAAAATGTAGAAATCGATATCCCTGTAAAATTCGTTGGTAATTCAATAGGTGTTCGTCAAGGTGGTAAATTGATTGTTAAATCACAAAAACTCCGTGTAAGAGCATTGCCCAAAAATTTACCAGATAGTATTGATATCAACATCGAAACTCTAGAAATTGGTAAATCAGTAAAGGTAGCTGATATCACAGTTGAAAATATGATTTTATTGGATTCACCTAACAATCCTATTGTAACTGTTAAAACTACACGTGCAGCAGCAGAGGCAGCAACAGCTGCAGCTAAAGATGCAAAAGGTAAAAAATAATTTATCTAATTAATATACCAAAAACCTTGAAGCATTCCCTTCAAGGTTTTTTTTTGAATAAAATTTCACAAGCATTTGTCTTAAAATTGCAGTTTATGAAATATTTGATAGTAGGTCTTGGAAACATTGGCGATGAATATGCCCATACCCGACACAATATTGGTTTTGATATAGCTGACGAGTTGGCCAAAAATCATAATGCAAGTTTTGAAACACAGCGCCATGCTGATTATACCCATTTAAGTATAAAGGGACACCAATTGCATATTATCAAGCCCAATACTTATATGAACTTAAGTGGAAAAGCAGTTCGTTATTGGATGAATGAACTTGATATTAAAGTGGATAGTATTTTTGTTTTGGTTGATGATCTTGCTATTGATTTTGGAAAACTTCGTATTCGAGGCAATGGCAGTGATGCTGGACATAATGGACTGAAGAATATTAACGAGTTGCTGCAAACCCAAAACTATCCGCGTCTAAGATTTGGGATTGGAAACAACTATCCCAAAGGTCGTCAGGTAGATTATGTATTAGGGAAATTCAATAGTGAAGAGCAAAAATTCTTACCCGAATTGATTGACAAATCGGTTAAATCCATTGAAAGCTTAGCTCTTAGAGGACTTGCCAATACAATGAATGAGTTTAATAAATAGATGGGAATTGCGAATCTTCGATCTAATAAAGATTGACTTGCTTCTTGCAAATAAATTAGTATCTCAATATCTACATAACGAGCAAACCAATAACGAACTAACGATTTAACAAAACAGCGAGTTAACGTTTTTTTCTAAAAAGTTTAAAGATTTCAAACACCCCTAAAGCCATGGCCCAAAATCCAATAAGGTCGCCATTTTGCGTAAAGAATGTTTCTTCTTTGTGCAAAGGTACTTTAGCCCTGAGGACAGCTTCTTTCCACCATTCAGATTCACTCACAATATTTCCTTCTTCATCTATGAAACCTGAGATACCCGTATTGGCACTACGTGCCACCCACCTGCGGTTTTCAATGGCACGTAAACGAGCGAAGTCGAAATGTTGACGATAACCAGGCGTATTTCCCCACCACCCATCATTAGTGATGATGCAGATGATATCGGCTCCTTTTTTTATATAGCTTGCTACATAATCTGGAAACACGGATTCGAAGCAGATAACTGGGGCTAATGTTGTTTTTTGATAAGTATAAAACACCTTGGCTTCTTTGTCGCTAGCAAGGCTGCCACTTGTACCTCCTAAATTGATAGAAATTTTTTCTAAGAAACCAAATATTTCAGGGTACGGCATACGCTCAACACCAGGCACTAATTTGCTTTTGTGGTAAATCTGCAAAGAGTCAAATTTGCTTAAGTACATAGCAGTATTATACACATCATAAAATAAGGCATCGCTGTACTTTCTTGCAGTTATTGTTGGCTTATTATTGCTTTGATAGAAACGATAGGTATCAGCACCTGAAAGTAGGCCAATATTTGGATGTTTTTTTAGAAAGCTTAACACCTTTTGGTAAACAGCAGCATTTTGCAGATTTCCTTCTTCCAAACCTCCAAGCAAGGCTGTCTCGGGCATCATTACAAATTGCGTAAGGCTATCTATTTTAGTTTCTGCTAAGGCAAGAATTTTATCCGTTTGTGCCTCGGGTGTCATTCCTTCAAACTTATCTTTATAGGGGTCGATATTGGGCTGCACCACTACAATGTCTGCCATTTGACGTTTTATACTTGCTTCCTTTTCTTGTTTATTATCAGCTATGTAGAATGACAAAAAAATGGGTGTGAACAGGTAAAAGAAGGCTAGGTTAAATATCTTTCCATAATTCTCGGATGGCGACCTTTCTTTCCAAGTAATAATAAGTACATAGAGTTTATAATTGACCAGAACTACCCATAAAGAACCTCCTGCAACGCCTGTGTATTCATACCATTGCACCAAAAAGGGTGTATATGAAAATACGTTGCCTAAACTTAACCAAGGGAAAGAAAATTGCCAATTGGTATGCAGCCATTCATACGATAACCATAGGAAAATGAAAACCCACATTTTGTTACTATTTTTTTCTCTTTTTTGGATAATGTGGAAGATGAACAAAGGTAAGGTCATCATAAGGGTATTGATGAAAAATGCCGTTATTGCTCCTTCTGGTGAAGCATTCCAAATCCAATAAACGGTGCTACAATTAAAAAGAAATAGTGATAAGAATGTATAAGCAAGAAAAAGTAATCTTGAGGTATTTGGATGATTTTTGCGAACTTCTGCTTCTAAATAAAACAACGGGATTAAACCAATAAAAATAAAAGGCAATGCCTTAAAAGGTTGCCAAGACAAGGTCATGAGTATGGCCGAAATTATGCTTAATAGTAAGTATTTAAAATGCTTATTTTTTACCTGCGATAACAATGACAAATTCTCCTTTAATAGTTCCGT
>CANHJJ010000232.1 GCA_947460565.1 Bacteroidota bacterium | reverse complement strand
TAATGTTTTCCACCAAATACTGGGCTTAAGAAATTTTTTGAAAGAAGATTTTTGGTAGGGTTCCAAATCATGTCATTTCCATTTTCTGATGGAATAGAAGAATCTTCTCCAAACATAATGTTCAAACGTTCACCTGTTTCAACATTAATTGCATAGCCAGGGAACCAACCCATACCATTTCCAGTGCCGTCAGGCTTACCAAATTTATCTACAGATGGAGAAGCTCTAAGGTCAAATTTATCAGCATTTCCAACATTAAATGCAGCTAACTCGCCTGTTTCAACTACCGCACATCTGCTCCACTTGCTTCTATCGTTTGTAAACACAATGTCTACGCTTTGTAAATCATTCAATGTATTATCAGTACTTCCACCTCCTGTTGTGATTTTACAGCCAGGTCCTAAAGTAGGGGTATTCGTACTTACCTCTTTTGCAGCCAATCCGTATGGAGCCCAAGTGCCTCCTAATATTTTACCATAGTTTTTACCAGCATCCATTGCCTCACCACCAATCGAAAAGTCATTTCTTAAAGGATCATTATAGTTATTAGATTTTCCACTTGCCCCTGACCTTATCCAATTAAAAGGAATGGTTACTGACTCAGGATATCCCATACTAGTAAGATAGTTTGCATCTTCATCCACCACACCCGTCAACCATCTGTTTGAAGTATTGGCGTAAGTCAATTCTCCTGAAATAAAACCATTTGTCAAGTCAAACTGAGATGTTTGATTTCCCGGCCTGATTGTAGAGGTGACATTAAGTGCTAATCCCCACTCTTCTATTATTTGCTCATTATTGACAGAAATAGCAACTTCAGAAGAAATAGTTTTTGAATTAGGACCTAGTTTAGTTAGATACCATCTGGTACTTGGAGCTGAAATAGAATCTACTTTATTGCCATAAGAAGAACTATCAACTAATTTCAATTCAAAATCAGCTAATGGCACTTTGAAAGGATCAAAAACTCTTATGGTAACTGGGCTATAACCTTTTTCGTATGTAGGTGTTACAGAAGCATAATTAGGAGAAGTTAAACATTCTTCGATTGATTTTCTCGAGAGTCTAATTACATTTCCACCATTTCCTATACCTTCAACCCTAGTAATTTCAGGGCCGGTATTTAAACTTGAGTTAAGAACAGAACCTTCTGCTCTTGGGGTTGGATCATGAGGAGTACCCGTATGCACTAATGAAGTACCTGTTGAAATATTAGTGCTACCAGATATGTATTGTTCTTCAACAATTGGACAGTTTACAGGATTAGCATAAGCAACCAACAAGAAATGGTATTCATTAAAATTAACAAATCTTCTATCTGAAAGGGTAGAGAACGCATCTTGGGTTAAACTAAAAGTATGTCTAATACCTTTGTTTTCACCATCTACTTGAACAACTTTATATGATTGACCCAAGTCAATATCTCTAACAACATTGGTCAATCGGGTGTATTCATCTTGAATATCGCACTGAGCTACCAATTTTGCTTGGGTTGGATCTGATAAATCAGCTCCAGAATTATTGTTTTTCAATTGATAAATTTTATACCCTTGAAATTTAATTTTAGTTTTTTCATTGCAAGGTCCTTTGATGGTATCTACAAAAGATTCTGTTGTCTTATAGTTTTTAAGGGTTAAAATTAACTCTCTATTTAATTCAGTAATTGTTACATCAGGCGCAATCGGTGATTTTGGGTTAACAAAATCAGCTTTAAACAATTGATAAGCTCTATCACTAGCTGTTTTCAATAAATTGAATGACCCTGTGGCACCTCCAGTAGTTGCTCTAGCCCAAACAACACCAACAGTTACTTTATTTACAGCTCCAGGCAACATACTGAATGGACCTGAAGTTTGAAGAAAACGTCTATCACCAGGTGCATTATTGGCTGTTCTTTCTGTCCAATTAATCCTTCCTGCCGGATCGGTTTTACCGGGAAACATAAAGCTAGCAGTATCGGCACCATCTCTACCATTTCCACCATAAGTAATCACTTTGTTATCTTTCCATCTGCCATTCAAATAACCCCAATAATCTGATGGTCTATTGGGATTACCTATCACTGAAAAGTCATTATTGTAATAAATAAATTTAGTCATACCCAATAAGGTACCATCTGCTTTCTTAGGACCTTCGAAAAAACGAACACCAATACTAGGAGGATTTAATCCATAACCAAATACACCTTCATCATTATCATCACCGTTGTAACATATACCCAAATTTCTCGGAACATTGTTTACAGGATCAACAGCCAAATCACATTCAACGTAATCATCAGTATAGTTACCTAAATCAGGATCAACCCATTGACCAAAAACACATGAGTCAATTGTTTCATTTCCTCTGTTATAAATTGTAGTTCTATATAAAGTAGTATTGTTCAATTCATTGTTGGTAGCAAAAGCAAAACACTGTGTATGTAATTCCAATCCTATTGGAAGCCCTCCTGTTTCAGTATGAACATTTCCTTTATCATTGTAAAGGATATAAATCATTTCATCAGGAATATTGTCTTTTCTGTTTTGGTCTAATGAGGGGAAATCTCCTTTTTCAGGCTCATATAAATTAGGATCATTTATGATACCTTTTGCTTCATCGCTTGGGGCATTGTAGTATGGCGCTAGAAATGCAGCCTCTCCCTCTGATACTTTTCCATTACCTGGCCAAGTTAAAAAATCATTATTTGCATCTACAGCTGCTTGAGCATCATTCTGAAAATTAACAATCTCTTGTAACTGTATCTTCCATATTTTATCGAAATCTTTACAACGAGATGATGAAATAGTTGCAGAACCAGCAATAAGTGGCCCAGGAAAATAATCACTACCACCTTGACGGTAAGTTTGGGCGGCTAATCTTAAGTTTCCACTACTTACACCACCAATCCATAAAGCTCCAGCAAACAATGAGTTCTTTGAAACTTGACCTGCGGGCACTTTTGGTATTTCATATTTCGCACTTTGTAAATCCCACCACATGTCTCCGCCATTCAAAATACGAGTGCGAACATTGTTAATTGACAATTCTTTCTGCTGAGAACCCACTGTACATCCTGAACCTTTCTGTAAAATCTGTCCAATTGCTGTTTGATTAGTAGATGTTCTTTTCTCTTCTCTGTTTCTTACATTCTCTTTTGCATACAGGTTGGTGCCTGATGTTGCAATGGCAAGTAAGAATACTAAACTTTTAAGAAATTGAGTTTTATATCTGTATACTTTCATATGTGTAATTATTAAAATGTTAATTGAATACCAATACGAGTTAAACGAGGCAGGGCGAAATTACCGGGGTTAACTATCCTTGTATTATATAAGTCAACAAAAGATTGTACATTGGTTGCAGCACGCAAACTTTCAATTGCTTGCGGAGAAGTAACAAATCCATCTGAGTAGGCACTACCCGTATATCTGTAAACGCCCAACACATTGGCTTCATTAAATAAGTTTTGAATTGTTAAGAATATTCTCATTCTGTATTCAACCGTTCTACCATCAATTTTTTTGCTTGTGAAAGTAAAGTTCTTATCAACGTTTAAGTCGGTATAAAACTGTGCAGGTAGGTTTGAACCATTGATGGTACCTTTAATTGGAGAACGAGCCGAAACACCACTTAATCCTTCCGGCACTGCGATTGTATTTTGGGTATACGGTCTGCCCGAAACAGTATTAAATATAATATTGAAACCTGCATTTTCTAAAATTTTCTTACCTCTTACAACTGGACCATCATATTTCTTACCATCTTTATAATGGAAATCAAATGTACCTTTGATGGTATGACGTGTATCGTAATCTAAAGGGAATACCGTTCTTAATTGACCTAAACCAGCATTGACTAAGTTACCTGAAGTATTAGTTCCTGAACCTGTTCCTTCAACAAATTGTAATTGATAGTTGGCTGAAATATTTACGTTCCCTAAATCTCTCAACTCATATTCCAATCTAAAACTTTTAACGGTAGAGAAGTCTAAGTTTCCATAAGTAATGTAATCGAACGGCCAAGCTTGAACATATTTGTATTGTTGAATCAAGTTTTTGAACTCACGGTATGAACCAATGATACCCAAACTTGAATTATCTCCAATTTGCTGACGGAAACCAATTTCATAATCGGTTACTTGTGTAAATTTCAAATCAGGATTATTGATAGCTCCACCTCTTCTATATTGTAAGAAGAAATAATCATCAAATTGTGCGTTGTTTGGACTAAATCCAGCAGCTGCAGGTCTTTGCGTTAAGAT
>CANHJJ010000231.1 GCA_947460565.1 Bacteroidota bacterium | reverse complement strand
TGCAAAACTTAAATCAATCAAAAATCAACTTAGACAAATTATTAGGAAACAACTAAAATGAAAAATTATATCATTATAAGCTTATTGTTTTTAGCATCTTGTGGTGCGCCTAAAACTGAAGAAAAAAAGGCAGAAATGCAGGCTGAGATAACAGCCGTTCAATTAAGCCCACAGCAAATAAAAAACGCAGCCATTGAAAGTGGCATGGCTGAAAGCAGAAGCATTTCAAGCATTGTGAAACTAAACGGTGTGATTGAAGTACCACCTCAAAACATGGTGAGTGTCAGCTTTCCCTTAGGTGGTTATTTAAAGTCAACTAAACTTTTGCCAGGATTACATGTAAATAAAGGCGAGGTATTAGCAGTGCTTGAAGATGCTCAGTTTATACAATTACAGCAAGACTACCTAATGGCTAAATCTAAACTTGAATTTATTGAAGCTGAATACATCCGTCAAAAAGAATTGAATGCCAGCAAAGCCAGTAGCGACAAGGTTTTCCAACAAGCCAAATCAGATGTAGAAGCCCAAAGAATATTACTTCGTTCATTAAGCGAAAAACTCATGTTGATTAGCATAAACCCCAATACCTTGAATGCAAATTCAATCTCAAGAAGTGTTAATTTGTATTCTCCTATCAATGGTTTTGTTTCTAAGGTGAATGTGAATATTGGCAAATATACCTCCCCTACTGATGTATTGTTTGAATTGGTAAACCCTGAAGACATTCACCTAAATTTAATGGTTTTTGAAAAAGATGTGGCTAAACTTAGTATTGGTCAAAAGGTAATGGCTTTTAAAAATGATAACCCTAAAGAAATACATGAGGCCGAGATCATTCTGATTAGCCAAAACCTGAATGAAAACAGAGCTGCTGAAGTGCATTGCCATTTTGAACAATACGATAAAACACTTTTACCTGGCATGTATATGAATGCACAAGTAGAAGTAAAATCTCAAAACGCTTTGGCTGTGCCCAATGATGCAGTGCTAAGGTGGCAAAACAATCATTATGTTTTCGCAGATAAAGGCCATGGAAATTATGAACTTTGCAAAGTGAAAGTTGGCATCAGTGAAAATGGCTACCAAGAAATTATAGCAGCGGGAAATGTGGATTTATTAACCCAGAAACTGGTACTTAAAAATGCCTATTCAATATTGATGCAAATGAAAAATAGTAGTGAGGAGTAAGCCATAGATGTTTTTCATTTCTGAATCAGGCCTATCTAGCAGAGTCTGTCATTTTGAGTGGAGTCTGTCATGTCGAGCGATGTCTGTCATGTCGAGCGGAGTCGAGACATAGACAGACTCTTCCCCTAAGCCAGTTCTCGACTCCGCTCGAACTGACAAATACCGACTCCGCTCGAACTGACATGTGCATTTCATTTTATTAAAAGTCCATTTTGCCGAGCGGAGTCTGTCATGTCGAGCGGAGTCGAGACATAGGCAGACTCAATCCCAAGCCAGTTCTCGACTCCGCTCGAACTGACATACGCATATAATTTTATTAAAGTCTGTTATAAATTTAATTTTGTTAAGGGCGCGGTTTAGAGAACTTAGTATTTGCGTTTATTTTTATCTATACTTTTCTGTATACTTCACAAATTGTGATTTAATTGGATTCATTTACTTAACAAAATAAACATATTGCAACATTACATTTCTTTCAATTACTTTCACGCTTTCAAAGTAGCGCCATATATTGATTACAAATTTACCCATAAAAGAGTATTTAGAGAGTGTAAGAAACACCCCAACTCTTGATGTTAGAAGTCCTATGGAATATGAACACGCGCATATTCCGGGTGCATTCAATCTAGGTTTATTAAACAATGAGGAAAGAAAAATAATTGGAACAACTTATAAAAACTCAGGAAACCAAGCTGCGGTTATTCAAGGCTATCAGTTGGTGGGACCTAAATTTAGCCAATTTATAGAAGAAGCTTTAAAAATTTCTCCTGATAAAAACATTAACGTTTATTGTTGGCGTGGGGGATTGAGAAGCAATATCATGGCTTTTGTGTTACATACAGCTGGGTTTAAAGTGAATCTATTAAAAGGTGGTTACAAAGCCTTTAGAAACTGGTCAGCAGAATCATTAAGTGAGAAAAGAAATATTAAGGTTATTGGAGGTAAAACAGGCTCAGGTAAGACCTTAATAATTGAGCAGCTTCGTAAAATGGGCGAACAAGTTATTAACCTTGAAAGTATTGCCAATCATAGAGGTTCAGCCTTTGGATCATTAGGGCAGTTAGCCCAAGTTAGTAACGAACAATTTGAAAATTTACTTGTTATGGAATGGAATTATTTAAGTTCAAATAAAACTTTATGGGTTGAAAATGAAAGCAGAACTATTGGGTCTAATGTTATCCCATTACCCATATTTAACCAAATGCAAAAGGCAATTACTTTTGATGTGCAATTACCCTTAGAGGAAAGAATAAATTATATAGTGAAAGAGTATGGTTGTTTTAATCAAACGGAATTAGCCAATAACACCATTAAACTGCAAAAGCGCCTTGGTAATTTAAGGTTACAACAAGCACTTGAATTTTTGAGTGAGGGTAATATTAGAGCATGGGCTAATATGATGCTTGAATATTATGATAAAACCTATATTTACGGTAACTCAAAGCGTGAAGTAGGCACAGTTATTCCAATGGTTTTTGACAAACTACATGCTGAGGAAATGACCAGGAAAATTTTAGAGTGGGAAAAGAAAAATGATTAAACTTACTCAGTTCAGCAAAGGCTCAGGGTGTGGTTGTAAGATAGCCCCTGAAGAATTAGCCATTCTCCTCAAAACAGATATCGTTTCGCCAATCAATGAACAATTGTTGGTAGGAAACGCCACAAATGACGATGCTGCAGCATTGGCAATTGACGATAAAAATGTGTTGGTAAGTACTACCGACTTTTTTATGCCCATGGTAGATGATGCTTTTACTTTTGGCCAAATTGCTGCTTGCAATGCCATTAGTGATGTATATGCCATGGGGGCAAAACCTATTTTGGCATTGGGCATTCTTGGTTGGCCATTAGAAAAAATCCCTGCAACAGAGGCACAACAGGTATTGAATGGAGCAAGAACAATTTGTCATAAAGCTGGTATTGCCCTCAGCGGTGGACATAGCATTGAGAGCAATGAGCCTTTCTTTGGTTTATCAGTAAATGGAATGACAGATAAGGATACACTTAAGCAAAACTCTACGGCTAAAGTGGGCGATTATTTGTTTTTAACTAAACCTTTAGGTATTGGGATATTATCATCAGCACTTAAAAGAGGAATTATTAAAGACAATGACTATCTTAAAATGGTAGATATCATGACTACCCTTAATTCTGCAGGCTATGCCTTATCTGCCATTAAAGGGGTGAATGCTATGACAGATGTTACTGGATTTGGATTGCTTGGTCACCTAAGTGAAATGACAGGAGGATCAAATGTGTCTGCCGAACTTTTTCTTAGCCAAATTCCTATGATTGAAAACATTGAGTTCTACACCCAACAATTTTGTTTCCCTGACATCACTACTAAAAATTATAATGCATATAAAGATGATACAGATGGTTTAACAGGTCTTGAATTCATTCACCTGTGCGACCCACAAACTTCGGGAGGTTTATTGATTGCCGTTTCTGAAGAATCTATTGAAGATTATAAACAGATGGTGAAAGACTTTGATATTTTTGATATTGCCACCAAACCGATCGGAAGGATGTTAGTTAAAAGTGATAAATCCATCTATTTAAAACCTTGATGGATTAAAATAAATAGAAAGTGTAAACAAAACAGAAGTAATTTGGGTTTATGAAAATATGCTTGTTAATATCTGAATATGGGCATGATATTAAAACTTATTAGATTTGTGAGATATAATTATGAAGATAACCGACCACATAAGTAGTGCAAAATCAACCTTATTTTCTATTGAAGTTTTACCACCTCTAAAAGGCAAAGGTATAGAATCATTGTTTAAAGGCATAGACCCTCTAATGGAGTTTAAACCCGCTTTTATTGATGTAACATATCACCGTGAGGAGTTTTTGTTACGAAAGAGATTAGATGGAGGTTTTGATAAAGTATTTACTCGCAAAAGACCTGGTACAGTTGCTATTTGTGCTGCGTTGATGAACAAATACAAGGTAGATACCGTACCACACCTTATTTGCGGAGGATTTAGCAAAGAAGAAACTGAGAACGCACTTATCGACTTAAACTTCTTAGGTATTGATAATATTCTTGCTTTACGAGGAGATC
>CANHJJ010000230.1 GCA_947460565.1 Bacteroidota bacterium | reverse complement strand
CTTACTATATCCAAAGAGAAATGGAGCAATATTAGATACAATTTCAATAAAGACACCAATAAAGTTGAGGAAGAGGAATTAGGTAGTTTTACCCAATACCCAATCAGATTGGCTTGGGCCATTACCATTCATAAAAGCCAAGGATTAACCTTTGATAAAGCCATCATTGATGCTGGGTATTCATTTGCCGCAGGTCAGGTATATGTTGCACTTAGTCGCTGTCGCACAATTGATGGAGTTTTACTTTTATCTAAAATTCACCCTGAAAGTATTCAAAGTGATGAACGTATTATTTCATTTGCCACACGTGAAAATAGTATTCACGAAATTGAAGAAGTATTACAAAAAGAGAAGCCTAAATTCACTGCACAAATTTTGCTTAAAACTTTTGATTGGAGAAAGTTAATTGTAGCCTTAGAAAATTTTAAGAACACCACACTAGAGAAAAAACTACCCGAAAAAGAATTGTTTGAAAGCACTGCGCAATACATGATAGACAAGTCTATTGCACAGCAGCAAGTGGCCGACAAGTTTTGCAAGCAATTACAACAAATATTAGAAAAGGAAGTGATTGATGAAACGCTTTTGCACGATAGGGTTAGCAAAGCCAAAGAGTATTTTGCAAGAGTTTTGCATGATGAAATAATAGCATCTATAAACACACTACAATCTGTGCTAAAAGGTAAAACCAAGGTGAAAGCCTATAGCATGGAAGTAAATGATTTGGAGTCTATCTTTTGGAAGAAACTAAGACAGGTGCAAAAAGCCAGTTTTGGCGAAATGACATTTGATGTCCCTGAAATTGAAAAGACTTCATCACCCATCGAAATACCCAAGCACAAAGAAGAAAAAGGTGAAAGCAAAACAGAAACTTTCAGACTATACAAAGAAGGAAAAAGCATTGAAGAGATTGCTAAACAAAGAGGTTTGGTTAATAGCACCATCGAAGGACACTTATCAGATTATATTGGCAAAGGCGAGCTATCCATTCATGATTTTGTGAGTGAAGAACAAATTACAAAAATAAAACTTGCCGCTGAAAAAGTGGGCTTTGATAAGTTTTCGCCTATCAAACAAATTTTGGGTGATGCCATTAGCTATGGTCAAATACGAATGGTATTGACCTATTTAAAAAGTTTGTCCAAGCCAAAAACATCTGATGAAGCCTCTGTATAAATCATTGCTTTCAGTCTTTTTGGGAATAGTCATTACCCTTTGGCCAGCTATCTACAACCATTATGTATTGGTCTTCACCGATTCAGAATTGTATATCAATTGCGGAAACGAATTCAGCTTTACTGAAGATCGATCCTTTGTGTATGGATGGTTTGTGGGTATTACAAGTCTTCGCATTTCCTTGTGGTATACTATCATAGTGCAAGCCATTCTTTTTAACCTTACCTGCTATGCATTTGTAAAGCAAAATTTGAAACAATATACAGATAATATGTATGTCGTTTTGATTTCACTTCTAAGTCTTTTCACAGCATTGGCTTGGGATGTTTGTTACATTATGCCTGATTTATTTTCGGCCATTTCCATTTTACTATTAGCCATCATTATTCAGCACAAAAGACCTTTTACAAAGTCATGGCTTGCATGGTTGGCATTTTATCTATTGAGCCTTCAAATGCATTTTTCATTTATGCTCTTTCACTGTTTGGCCATGTGTATTCTTTTGGTCTTTCGACTAATCTCTTTTGGCTTTATCAAAAGCATTTCAACCACTGCGACTATAGTTTTATTTATAGGCGTTATAGGTAATATAGGTTTATTTAGTTTAGAGAAGAAAGCCTTAGGTGCTGATGGTTTCAGTAAAGTTTCTCATATTTTCCTAATGGGTAAATTGGTTGAAAATGGCGTTTTGAAATCCTATTTAGACGCAGAGTGCACACATAAAAACTATGAAATTTGTAAATATAAAGACAGCTTAGCTATAGATAACTATAGTGGCAATTTCCTTTTTCATCCTTCAAGTGCATTTCAAAAAACAGGTGCATGGAGCTCCCCTCACAATGAATATAAAACTATCATTCATGACATTCTTTTTACTCCTAAATATGCATGGCTATATGTCAAATCCATATTCATAGATGCAACAAAGTCATTCTCAAGAAATGAAATAGGTAGTTCAATTTATGCTTTTCCAGAAGGTGGTTGGGGGCCGTATAATGCCATTGCTAAATACTATCCAAATGAAATGAAGCACTACAACTCATCTTTACAAAATAAAAATGCAATAAATCTTCCATTTAAAGGGATGTCAAAAGTGTATGTTTTATTATTGTTTGTTGCAGCTTTGGGGCTTATTTACTTTATAAGAAAATATGTTACAATTATTATTCTATTAGGTGTGGCAATAATAAGCAATGCTATTATTACTGGTGGTTTGGTGGGTTTGGAGGACCGCTATTCAACAAGACAGAATTACTTAATCATACTTTTGTTTTTAGTAATCTTAAGTAATTCTGTATTGACTTTTTTCGAGAATAAAAAAAAGGATTTTACTTTTTAAGACGTGTTTTGATGTCTTCCAAGATTGGCTTTAATTGCTCTGCATTTTTATAGCCAACCACTATTTCAGTTATGTTCTTTTTAGGATAAGCAAAAATGGTTGTAGGGTAACCATTAATTTGGAAATTACTTAGTACACCCGCTAATTGCTGTCCACTGTAAGTTTTGCCATTATATAAATACTTAACACCTTCAATCTCTGGGTTAAATTTTACTGGTACATAATCTTTGTTTACAATTTTAGAAATTTCTTCTTTTGCATAAGCATCTCTATCCATCCGTTTGCACCATCCACACCAATCGGTATAGACATCAATGATCATGATTTTATTTTTCTTCTTGGCTATTTCATAACCCTCGTTAAATCCTAACCATTTTATTTCTTCTCCTTGCTTAAAAGATGATTGACTAATAAAAATGAGTGCTAGTAAGGCAAATATTATTTTTTTCATACTTCAAATGTATAATTGTGTTTCTTATTTTTATGTTAATATTTTAAACGGTCTCTGCCATAGCTACAATATTCTGCAAATTGGCATAAGTTCCTGCTTTCAATTTCTCTCTAATTTCCGAGAATGCAATAATCGTTTCTTCCACGTTTTCAAGCGTATGCACAGCTGTTGGAATTAACCTTAACAAAATCATTCCCTTTGGAATAACCGGATACACCACAACAGAGCAGAAAATCTTATAGTTTTCTCTTAAATCATGCACAACAGCCGTTGCCTCTGGCACCGAACCATGCATAATTACAGGACTAACAGGCGAATTGGTTTTACCCAAATCAAATCCTTTTTCACGCAATCCTGTTTGAAGCGCATTCACAATTTTCCAAAGGTTTTCACGCAATTCAGGATGTTTTCTAATCAAATCCAATCTCTTCAATGCACCAATAACTATAGGCATTGGCACCGACTTGGCATAAATTTGAGAACGTAGATTATATCTTAAGAACTTACATACTTCTTTATCAGCAGCAATAAAACCACCTATTAAAGCCATACTTTTAGCAAAAGTTCCAAAATAAATATCAATCTCATCCTGACAGCCTTGCTCCTCACCTGTTCCTGCTCCTGTTTTACCCATAGTACCAAAACCATGCGCATCATCAACGAATAATCTGAACTTATATTTTGCTTTTAAGCCAACAATCTCTTTCAATTTACCTTGAGCACCTGTCATGCCAAAAACACCTTCAGTAATTACCAAAATGGCTCCACCTGTTTCTGCCACAAGCTTTTCAGCGCGATGCAATTGCAGTTCTAGACTGTCCATATCGTTATGCTTATACATAAAACGCTTGCCCATGTGAAGGCGAACACCATCTACAATGCACGCATGACTTTCAGCATCATACACTATCACATCATGTCTATCAACCAAAGCATCAATAGCCGAAACCATCCCTTGGTATCCATAATTTAACAAGACCGCATCTTCTTTACTTTCAAAGGCTGCTAATTCTCTATCTAATTGCTCATGGTAAACACTATTACCACTCATCATCCTTGCACCCATTGGATAACCTAATCCAAAATCTTGAGTAGCTTTAGCATCCACTGCTCTCACCTCAGGGTGATTGGCAAGTCCTAAGTAATTATTCAAACTCCAATTCAAAACATCAATTCCCCTAAACATCATGCGCGGTCCAATTTCACCCTCTAATTTTGGAAACATGTAATATCCATATGCATCATCAGCGTATTGACCAAGAGGTCCAGCTTTCTTTTTTAGTTTTTCGAATAAATCCATTATTAATTACGTATTTGCG
>CANHJJ010000229.1 GCA_947460565.1 Bacteroidota bacterium | reverse complement strand
TTGCAATATCACCACAAAGACAAGTTTGAATATGCAGGCGCTGCGGGCGGTATGATGGACAGCCTTGGTTATGTATTTTGTAGAGGACGAATCTTTGAGGTGGATGAAGTAGACAAGCATCAATACCAAGAGACTACTGAAATATTTTGGGCATCTGGAGCATGTTTATTTATAAGAGCAGAAGCATTTCATGAAGTGGGAGGTTTTGACAAGCACTTTTTTGCACACATGGAAGAGGTAGATATGTGTTGGAGATTGCAACAAAGTGGATACAAAATAATGGCAGTTCCAGCCTCTGAGGTTTACCATGTGGGTGGTGGCACACTGAGCAAACAAAGCCCACAAAAAACCTATTTGAATTTTAAAAACTCGTTGTGCATGTTGTTTAAAAACCTGCCTACGTCCAAACTCATTTGGCTTATTCCTGTAAGGTCTTGTTTAGATTTATTAAGTTCTATTTTCTTTATAATGAATGCCCTGCCTCAACACAGTTGGGCCATTCATAGGGCTCATGCCGACTTTTTCTTTAATCTAGGGCAATGGATTAGATTGCGTAAAGAAGCACAAGCACAAATTAAAACTTATGATTTAAAAGGAACCTTCAAGGGTAGCATCGTCTATCAACACTTTATTAAAAAAGTCAGATACTATTCTGAACTTTTTTGATGGAGAAGAAAATCAAGTGCCAATTTGTAGCCATAAAGTCCTAATCCACTAATTGAGCCCACACAGGCTGAAGCCGTCAATAGGGTTTGCCTGTAATCTTCACGACTAAACACATTGGAAATATGTACTTCAATTACATGTGTTTTTATCCCTCGAATAGCATCGGCAATGGCAACGGAGGTGTGAGAATATCCCGCAGCATTCATAATAATACCGTCATATTCAAAACCTGTTTCTTGAATTTTATCAATCAACTCACCCTCTACATTACTCTGAAAATAAGCAATTTGATGCTCCTGATATTGATTTCTCAACTGGTGCAAAAATTCATCAAAACTCATTTTTCCATAAATGTCAGTCTCTCTTTTTCCTAATAAATTCAGATTCGGCCCATTGATAATTATAACTTTCATGTATTTTTTTTGAATAATTCTTTATTTATGAATAAATTTGCAGCATAATAAAATTATGACTAAAAACTGCCATCGCAAATTTGGTTTAAATTTTGCAATCCTCACAATATGAAAAAAATAATTATTCTAAATTTATTTATAGCTGTAATAGCTTCTAAGGTTCTATCACAGAGTTTTACCATCAATCCAAAGGTTATCTCAACTGGTGGTTTTTTAAGCAATTCAATTATTGAAGTAAAAACAGCCTTTACCAATACTTCAACCGATCCTAATGATACTGTTTTTTCTTGGACTGTTTTGAACTTCACCAAACCGAATGGTTGGGGTGATTTGAGTATTTGTGACCCAATCAATTGTTATGGTGTGATAAATGCTAATGACAATTACTCTTTTGCATTAGGAAATGGCAAAAACGGTTCCATAAAATTAGATTTTTCAACAGGTACTGCACCGTTTAATCCTGGAACCTCAAATATAAAAATCATGTTTAAAAGTGTAAGAAATTCCGCTAATAAAGATACCCTAACAGTTGACGTTAGAGGATGGGCTGCAGCTGTCAAAGAAACTGCTAAAAACAAAGAATTGACTTTCTATCCTAATCCTGCAAAAGACAATATTGTTTTAAAATATGGTTCCAAAGAGCCTATTCAAATAGATATTTATAACGTTCTAGGATTAAGAGTAAAATCTGTCGTTCATAGTTCGAACGAGTCAAACATAGATATTAGCGATTTGCAAAATGGGGTATATTTCTTGCGTTTTAAAGATGATGGAAGAACCATATCTAAATCATTTACCAAAGCCGAATAATACTTACCTAATATAAAGCTAAAGCCGCAATTTCTGCGGCTTTTTTTATGCTTTCAATTTTGTACTTTTCATCTACAATGTGCATAAACCTATTGTTGAGGGAGTATTAAGTAAAAAAAACTACATAATTTAGTAGCATGAAAAAGTACCTACTATCAGCGTTTATAATCCTACTTTTCACTAACGTTTTCAGCCAAAGTATCTACAATAAAGTGGGTGGACTTTGTTTCCGTGTGGATGATCATCAAGGAGCGGTGAAATGGAGAGATTATAACAGAGTTTTTAATAAATATGGATTTAAATTTTCATTAGGTATTGATGCCCAGAGGTTTTTAACAGATACAGCTGGTGTAAATGCTTTGAGAGAGCTAGTAGCCAGTGGGCACGAACTTATGGATCACACACCAAGTGGCACCACAGCATATATTGCATTTGCCTCAAATCAAAAAAGTGACACCTTGTTTTTTACAGGCAAAAAAGGGATCCATCACATTAATAATGTACAAAATAGGGTGTGTTTAAGTATAGATTCTGTAATCACCGGAACTACCATTAACGAAGGACTTGTGGATGTTTATGGAAACACCGTAATTAGTCAAAGCAATGGAGAATTCAAAAATTTTTCAAGCCCAATAAGTATCTCAAACCTGTATTTTCCAACAATAAATCTAGTATGTACATGGAATACATTACAAAATAAAAATCAAAATGATCCTGATACTGTGCTTATAAATAACTATTGGCAAGAAACAGTAAAGCTGGATACGATGAGAGGTATTCCTTTTCATAAATTAACAAATACGGATATCAAAATGACTAGAGCTGCCCTGAAATTATTGGTTGAAAGAACACAATATGTATATGACTCTCTAGGCTTACCTAGACCCAAAACATGGATACAACCAGGAGGGCCATGTGCCCAATTAAATAAACAAGAAGTAAAAGAATTGATGGGATATGAATATGGATTTACTGCTGGTGCAACTTACCCAAATCCATCTTTCAAAATGTATAATGAAGTTGATTCATTAAAAAACAAACGATTTGCATTACAAAATTTAGATATAAATGATGAGTCAAATTATTTCCAATCCTTAATCAACATTGTTGCAGAAAACTCCGCCAAGCATACACATAGTTTCACACTTAGTCACTTTAATAATCCCATAGGCGGTTGGGATGCTTACATAGGCAGGACTGACAGTCTTTTAGCATGGTGTCAAACAAACAATATTCCTGTGAGAAATACCAATAAATGGGCTAGCATTATGTTTGATAGCATACCTAATCCATATGTTAATATTATACCTGAATTATATACAGACTTTAATTACAATGGTATTCCTGATGGGTATACCGGTCCTTTTGCTAATTTTGATAGTACAGATGGTGTGGATAGAAGCAAAGGCAGATCTATGTCGAGAAGCACAAGTGGTATGCTTTATGCTATCAATTTGCTAGGCGGTGTTGAGAAAGGTTGGAACAGACTTTCGATGTATACCAAAGGCAGTTTACCAACGGACTCTTTAAGAGTGGCTATTAATATGGCTGAATTACCAAACTCTACAAAGTATTATAACCTTGCCGCCAATACAAAAGATTGGCAAGAAGTGTCAAGCATGGTATATATTGATCCAAGAGCAACTCGTATTAATTTCCAAGTAAATGCCCTTAGAAACAACAATACTGGGTTAGTTAAAATAAGTGGGGTTCAACTCAGAAAATTATCAAACATTAAAATCGCCTCAAATTATAAAAAATCAACTACCACCGATAAATCATTTGGCACTATTGCATTAAACAAAATTGTAATTGATTCGGCCTACAGTCCTCTAGAATTTAAAGTGAAAATTCAAAATGGCAATGCAATACGTGTTAATATTGATAGCATTTCAGGTACCATGAGTATCAGAAAACCTTCTCTGTTTTGGGTTGGTGTTGACTCCTTAATGTTATCTGCTAATAACAATGACAATACAAAAGACAGTGGATTCGTGTATTTTGAGGCAACTTATCCGCTTATTTGTATAGGCGATAAAATTACATTAAAATCAGATCCGACCTATGGTAGTAATTTCAAATGGATAGATGGAAGCAATGAAGTAAGCGCAGACTCGGTAACATACACACTTACCCAATCTTCATGGTATTTGGTTAAGTATACCAACCTAACTAACAACATTATTACAGATAGTATTTATGTGATTGTTGATACGCAAAAACCAAGTATAACTTTTGTCAAAGACACCATTTTATGTAAAAATAGCAGTGCTGTATTTACCATTAACAACCCAGGTACCATTACTTGGACAGATACAAACAACATTGTATTGGCTAATGGTCCAAGTTATCAAGTTATCAATCCTTTTACAGATATAAAACTATATGTAAGCAATAAC
>CANHJJ010000228.1 GCA_947460565.1 Bacteroidota bacterium | reverse complement strand
GGGCATACACATGGCTTCCAGTTTGGTGTTGAATTAGGTAAGTTCAAATGGAGTCCATCACAATATATCTACCCACATTGGGCGGGATTGTATGAGACTAAAGAAAACCAAAAGCTTTATGTAAACCGTGGTTATGGCTTTTTGGGATATCCTGGCCGTGTGGGTATTCTGCCTGAGATAACGGTTTTTACCTTGACGAATAGTATTTAGTTGAATTTGTGGTTCCAACTATCTTTTATCTTTAATATAGTAACATTTTATATATAAAGAACTTAATAAATCAAGCTTATTTTTAGCCTAATTATTTTAATAACCATTATGAGAACTAATCCTAAAAAGTTGGTGCGTTGGTAATTTATACTCAGCTTTTTTCTATTTAAGAGGCTTTTTATTTTATTTAATTGTTGGAAATACAGTTTTGTTTCTTAATATTTGTTTTGTTAAAACCTTAAATTATGAAAAAATCTAAGTTTCTTTTGTTGATTCTAATTACTGCTCTTACAAAACTTGGACTTGCTCAAGATTTCGAATCTGCGCGTATTGTTTATGATTCTGCAAATGTTCCACTTTATTACCAAGATCAATTATTGGTAAAATTTAACCCTGAAATTATTAATAAAGATAATATTGATAATGTAGAATTAAGGAGTGGGAATATCTCAACATTTATAACAAGTTATGGCAGAGAAATAATGATTAGAAGTGGCTATATTAATTCTGAATTGCTTAACTCCTTTAGTGTATATAAAATTTATCATAATTTAAGAACCTCTGATACCTCTTCCATTACTAGATTAGAAGATACAATCGAAATTCCAAAGTTTTGGTCAACACTTTTACTAACTTGGCATAGCGAGTCGAATGGTTTAAGTTTAGATTCAGCAATTACCATGCTTAACAATTTGGATACTTTAATTGAATTTGCAGTACCAAATGCCATGATGAGAGAAGCATCTGTTTTTAATAATGACCCTGCAATTATTAATAATTTGCAGCCAAATTTATATCCAAATAATACCTACCCAAATGCAAACATAAATATTGACAAAGCGTGGAGCCTAAGTACTGGTAATATTACCAAAAATAATACTGGGAATACAAAAGCCATTAAAGTTGGAATTTACGATACTGGTATCAATTGGAGACATGAAGATTTTAGAGAAGATGGAAGTGTTGTTACATGGGCAAAATCGAGAGTAAAGGGTGGTAGAGATTATTTTATAACTACACATAACCAGTCGCCCGCTAATCAACAAGAACCTTATTCAAATGATCATGGTACTTGTGTAGCTGGTATTATTGGTGCAATTAGAAACAATGGAATTCACATTGCAGGTATTGCTGGTGGTGATGCTACAAATCCTACACAACCTTGGGGAGCGGATCTTTATTCTATGAAAGTTACCGGTACTGGTAATGCATTGGCTCCTCTAAGTGCTATTTGCAGTGCTATTGTAGAAGGTGCAACATCTTCAACTGCTATTGCCCCCGCAATTGCACCAAATTTACCAAATGTTTATGGCTACGGATTACATTGCATGAACTTTAGTACTTTTTATAATGTAGTTTATCCGCTAAATTTAGAGCCATTGAGAGATGCTATTATTTATTCATTTAGGAATAATGTGTCAATTGCTGGTGCTTCAGGTAATGATGGTAATAGAGGCATTTTATTCCCATCGAGCTATAGAGATGATTTTATTATGAAAGTTGGTGCAAGTAATGTAGACGGTGAAAAATGGTTTAGGTCTAATTATGATTACAATTTGGATTTTATTGCACCTGGTGTTGAGCAATTAATAACTAGTATTGGAACAATTAATAATCAGACGCAGTCATTTGATGGCACATCTGGTGCTACTCCACATGCAACAGGTGTATCTGCTTTAATGCAAGGTTATATAAAAAACAATCCAACACTTGCGCCTAATTTATTGGCACCCGAAGATGTTGAAAACATTATAAAAAATACAGCAAAAGATATAAAAAATACTGGGATTGGTCCTGACATCTTTACAGGCTATGGATTACTTGATGCAGGAGCAGCACTTGAAGCAATACAACTACCAACCTATCAATTAAAACATTATGTATCAACAACACCTTTGTTTGCACCAGGCACTACAAAGAAAACATCAAATGTTTTAATTCGTGTTTTTGAAAATATTAATACAAGTACAAATCCCCTTGCTGCTTATAATATTCCAGCGGGAAATTACTACGGAGATATATATGAAATTACCCAAACAATAAATATTACCCAACCCCAATATCGCGGTGTGCTTGATGTATGGAAATTAAACAGTATTTCAAATTTGTATGGAAATGATATAAATAATGCCACTATACAATCAAATATTATAGCGGGACCTAATTGTGAAGTTATTAGCTGGAATCAGACCTCAGCAACTATGCGTGGTTATGTTTATCAACTTAAAAAGAAAGTGGGTAACAATAATCAACTTTTAAATTTTAATGAATGGATACCTGCAACTGCTAAAAATGCCAATGCTATTTGTAAAATGGCACTAACAGCTTATACCGCTCCCTCTTCAGTGATAAACATTCCACCACCTTATTCAAATAAAAAAGCTGAGTCTACTAGTAGTAGAGATGCATCTTCAAATGATATTGCAGAATCTATATCAATCTATCCGAATCCTGTGAAGGATCGCTTTACATTGCAATTTTCTTTGCCAAGTTCATCACAAGTAAAAATTGAATTAAGAGATATGACAGGAAAGATAGTTTATGAAATGCCAATAGATTCAGAAAATGAAGGTGTTAAGAAGTATAATATTAATTGTACTAGCTTAAATACAGGCTTTTATATTTGCCATTTAATTACAGACTCGTATTCTGTTTCACGCAAGCTAATAATTGAATAATGAAAAATCGTGTTTTATGTTTTTTCTTCGTTGTTATTTTTGCAATTACTTCTTGCGAAAAGGATAAACAAATAAACGCCAATGCTTATTGTGCATCATGCGAGCCTTGTGCCAAAATACCTCCTAGTATATCTCCTATTCCAAGGCAAACAAAGGGAACTACTTTTCAGAGATTGGCGCCTTGTTTCAATCCTTTAAATGGAAATGAGATTATATATCTCACCCAAGATTCTTTGTTTTATAATTCACTTGCAAAATACAACCTAGTAACAAAAAAAGAAACAGTTATTTTAAGGGGTCAAAGAATCGTTGGTCAGCCCAAATGGGGTAAAAATGGTTGGATTGTTTTTGCAGGATTAAATCTACAGATTTATAAAGTGAAAGATAATGGAGATAGCTTAACTCAACTTACCTCAGTATATAGCAATACGTATCCTGAATGGTATGGTACTGATAAAATATTTTTTTCAGTAACTAGTGGTAGTGATAAAATTGCAGGGAATAAAATAATTGGATTTGATGGTACAAGATTGGATAGTATCCAAGCCACTGTTATGAATACTGTTATTACCTATAACTCCATAAATGATTTAATGGAACTTGCTGGTCTAGGTGGTGGCGTATCCGATATTGTGTTTATGAATCTGAAATCAAAGCAGTTAAATTATTTAGTAAAGGATACAAGTAATATAATACACTACACAACAGGTGTAACTTGGCATCCTAACAACAACGATATATATTATTCAACAACTGTGGTTGGTGAAAATAATTCGGGTCTCGTTGGTATTTGCAGGTTAAATAAGGATAGCAAAGAAAATGTGCTTATAAAAAATGCTTGTAACAGTCGTTCCTATAGTTTGCTAAGCATTTCGCCTGACGGAAAAAAGATTATTGCCGAAAGGCAAGATTACCAATTGATGCCAGATAATAACCTTCTGAAAAAGTCCGATATCTGTATCATGGATATTGATGGTAGAAACGAAGAAAAAGTGTTTAAATAAAAGTAGTGAAAATTAATCTTTTGCATGTCCTTTGTCCAATCACTTAGATTAATTATTTGCTATCAGAAAAGGATTATTCAAATCATAACAAATTTTTATAATATCTCCTCAACACTAATCTTATTACCGTTAAAGGCAATTTGCTCTTTTGTGTTTTTGCCTATAAGAGCCAAAGCTAATGGCGAGTTTTTAGATAGCAATACCACATTTTGCTTTTCTATTTGTTGTTTTCCCAAACCCACTGCAATATATAAATAACCCATGCTTGTTTTGATTAGCGAGCCGCTATATACCATGTCAGTTTTGGGCGGGTTTTTCTCCAAACGCTCTAATTCGGCTAGTTCTTTTTGCACTTCTGCCAATTGCTTGGCATTCATGTTGCGGTCAAGTTGTCCCAT
>CANHJJ010000227.1 GCA_947460565.1 Bacteroidota bacterium | reverse complement strand
TTCCCTTTGCTCTCATCGTCTTGCATTTGAAATATTTTTCGATCTCGGGTACTTCGTCCGATATAGCCAGTAATAGTTCCTTCATCTTCTAAAATATCGCCCCAAGCCAAAGCCACATATCTTCTCTTGATGCTGTGGTCGTAAAATTGCTTGGCAAGAAAATTCATGGCGAACTCAGTTTTAGCGATCACTAAAATTCCAGATGTGTTTTTGTCAATCCTATGCACCAAACCGGGCCTCACATTGCCATCTTTAGCAAATGGCAAATCTTTAAAGTGCCAAGCTAGTGCATTTACTAGTGTTCCTGATACGTTGTTATATCCGGGATGAACCACCATTCCTGCAGTTTTATTCACTATTAGCACCTCATCATCCTCATATAAAATATTAAGCGGAATGTTTTCAGCAACAATGGTATTATCTTTTGGTGGAGTGGGTAAAACAATTGAAATAACATCGAGTGGTTTTATTTTATAGCTCGATTTGGTGGGTTTGTTATTTACGAGTATGGACCCTGATTCAGCAGCATATTGAATTTTAGTTCTGCTGGCATTTTTTATTCTGTCCATCAGATATTTATCAATTCGCGTTTGGTGTTGACCTTTTTCTATTTCAAAACGATAATGTTCAAAGAGCTCCTGCTCATCGCCTTGTTCACCATCTAAATCATCATCTTCTTCTTGTAGCATTTTCTGTTTTGTGGATTTGTTACCTAATTCTGTCTGCACTTTTCACCAGTTCTTCATCGCGTTTAACAAGCATGATGGCCCTCCAGTTTAGGTAAAACATAAAAATCATCAATGCGATGCCAAAGGTAGAGGCAAAAGAAAGCGATGACATGTTAAATCCAGGAATTTTTAAAGCTGCTGTAGAAAAGGTTGCAGCCAATAATAATAGCATGAAAACATAGTTGAATTTAGCAAATTTGATTTGTTCGATTCTGTTTTTATATGAAAATATTACCTTTATTGTCCACACAATAACTAATGTTAATAGCGCTATTAAAGCATATTGAATTCCACTTTTTTCAGCTACTAAGGTTTGATTTTCATAAACATTAAAATAAATAATATTTAATACATAATCCGTGGAAACCCCATTAATATCTTGATGAACATTAACTATAGAACCGCCACATAATACAGCCCCAATTATTATAATAGCTAAAAAATAAACGCTTTGTAACCTTTGAATCATAATAAAACTAATTGTTGCGCAAGTTACAAATTTGCTTGATATAGTAAGCACCTAACTTACAATGTAACATGAAAATGAAGAAATAAAGTTTGGAGCTCTGCTTAGGGTATATCAAAAGTTAAACACCTATTGTTTTATAAATCATTACATTACAATGCGCATGGCGTAATACCGCCTCGGCAACACTGCCCATCAATATGCGGTCCAAACCTTTTCTACCATGAGAACCCATGATTATGAGGTCGGTATTTGTTTTTTTTGCAATGTTTACAATTGTGTCGGCAATTAAATTGGTATCTATCATTTCATATGATATGTCAATTTTAGGATTTTCTGATTTTAGTTTGTTAACCAATTCAATCAATTTGTTTTCGGTTTCACTTTTTTCGTTATCCAATATTTCTTCTGAAATTAATGGATATACACCATTCATGTTCCAGTCATAGTAATTTATCTTTGGTA
Organism: Bacteroidota bacterium; assembly: GCA_947460565.1. Lineage (GTDB taxonomy): Bacteria > Bacteroidota > Bacteroidia > UKL13-3 > UKL13-3 > RGVD01. Next base: position 2,637 of record CANHJJ010000227.1, on the reverse strand, counting down.
ATACATGAAATAAATGAAGTGATGATTGGTTTTTCTCAGCCAATAAAAGTGCAAATTTTAAAGCTTCATCTGCATATTCTGAGAAATCAATTGGGCATAAAATTTTTTTGAAATCGTTCATGTCTTTAATCGTTTATTTCTGATAATTTATTAAAATTAAAACTACTGCAATTGTCAAGGCAGTCCTGCATCAAATCATTCCATTGTTGTTTTGATTCCACAAACTTGTTTTGAAGTATACTTATCAAGATTTTAACATGCTGATTTATGTCCTCGAAATGTTGCTTGTTTAATTCTATCACGAATTCTATTGTCAGTTGATTTAACCTTTGTTCCTTCTTTTTGGTTAAGTATAACAAGTCGGTGATATTAGGATGATAATTTTGTAATTCAATTTTGCTATTGTCTATTATGTTAAGAATAGATGGAAATACAAATCTTGACTCATAAGTGTGCAACGTGCTAAATTCTGTTTTCATATCTATTAACAAACCAATAATTGTATTGCATTCCTTATCTCCATTTGAAATGTCTAAGAAATAGCAAGAATCAATTAAGTCGAATTGCTCTTTGATCTTTGGGTAGAGCACCAGCATTAAGTGGTCAATTGATTCTTTAATTTTCGATGAATGCGAGCACATTTTCCTATAATTTATGCTCACAAAGTTGGCTTAATGGCGGCTTCTAATAAATGATAGTGATTATTTTAAAACATGATATTGGGCAGGTTTAATCATTAAGATTTGCCGTTTTTATCAATAATTGAAGATTTAGTATCTTTATTTTTTTGCCAATAAGTTCTATAATCTTATCATGATTGAATTCAGACAGTAATCTTATGGCACTTTCAGTAGAAGTTCCAACATAGTCTGCAATTTCTTCACGGCTTAAAGTAACATTTAAGGTGGCACCATCTTCTAAACAACCATAAGTAGCTTTAATAAATAATAAAGCTTCAGCTAAGCGTTCCCTTACATTTTTCTGTGATAAAGAGACAAGATGATTTTCTGCAAGTTTTAAGTCACCACTTACTTTTTTAACAATTTCAATTAATAGCTTATTATTTTTTATGATAGTGCTATTAAAGTAAGATTTATCAATGATACATATTGATGAATCCTCTATGGCAACGGCAGAGCAATGGTATCTTTCATCGGCAATAAGAGCCCTGTAACCAAGAATCTCTCCTTCTTTAACTAAACTTAGTATCTGCTCTTTACCATCAAATCCAGTGGTTGATAATTTTATTTTACCCGTGTTAATACAATACAAACCATTGGGCATTCCTAATTCATTGAATACATATTGCCCTTTTTTATAGCTAGAACATGTCTTGTGTTTATTAAGGTCTTCCAATTGTTCGTTGTCAAGCACATTAAAAACGGAGTGAATTACTGCATTGCAATGAAGACATGCTGGTTTGTTTTCAAGAATCTTACCCATGATTATTTCTAATTTCCTAACTTCATTTCAAATGTAAATCTTTTGATTGCTTTTTTATCAATATTTGTTTATGAAAATTGATGATTTGCAAAGTGGCTTCAAGTTTTCTTCAGAGTTTTTAATATATTTTAATGTTGTTGCATGTATTTATATATGCCAACTAGAAATACAATTTTTACTGTTTGTTTGATTGAATGTTCGGTCTATTTTGTTAATTATCCTTAATAAATAAAACACATTAAAAAACCCAAGAAACTTTTAAGATAAAAAAAGTTTCCAATTGCTGAAAAGTTTCTATATTTGTTCCCGAAAATTGGAAGGAGGATAGAAATGGAACCAAAACAAAAAATATTACATGAGGCAGCTTCATTGTTTATGAAGTTTGGTTTTAAAAGCATCACAATGGACGATATTGCCCGTGAATTGGGTGTGAGTAAAAAAACGCTTTATCAATACTTTACCGACAAGAACGATTTGGTTAATCAAACCATAGATGAGCATTTGCTGTATATGGAATCGAATTGTTCAAGAATAACAGACGAAAATCAAGATGCAGTAAGCACCATGATTAATATTACTGAGTTTGTAAGTGGAACAATCAAACAGGTTAATTACAAAATACTTTTCGACCTAAAGAAATATTTTAGAGAGGCTTGGGACAAAATGAATAATCACAGGGTATCATATATTTCTGAAAATGTTTATCAAAATATTATTGCAGGCATTAGTCAAGGATTGTACCGCCAAGATTTAAATGCCAAACTAATAAGCCGCATGTATGTGCATTTAGTGGACTTTTTGGTTGACCCCGAATGGCTAGAAAAAGAAGGATACGATCTTAAGCATGTGCATGTGCAAATTATTGAATTTCATTTAAGGGCTATTTGCACAGATAATGGCATAAAAATATTAAACCAAAAATTACAAAATTTAAAAGCATAAACCAAATATGAAATCAAAAATAAAACTACTCTTAATGCTGATAATTACATACATCGGGATTATTAAAGCACAAAACCAAGAAGTGAAAAAATTCACATTGAATGAAGCAATTACCTTCGCTAAACAAAACAATTTGTCTTATCAAAATGCAAAATTAGATGAATTAACTGCGCAAAAGTCAGTGAATGAGTTATTGGCAAATGGACTACCTCAGGCGAATGGAGAATTATCTTATAATAGAAATATAGATAT